>JABFSF010000130.1 GCA_013140755.1 Methylotenera sp.
AGCCAATATCATACAAAGCATGAATGGTAAAAAGACCGCTTATGATAATGCAGTAGCGGAAAGCTTCTTCTCTAACTTAAAGAACGAATGGGTGCATCATCATGATTTTAAAACCAGAGAAGAGGCACAATTAGCGATATTCGATTACATTGAGTGCTTTTATAATACACAGCGCATGCATCAATCATTAGGTTACTTAACACCAGTGGAAATGGAAAGCAGGTATTATGCTCAGTGATGTGCTTAATTTAGCGTGTCCATCAAATACGGGTTAGCTCAGTCTGTCCCTTATTGTTTCCACTGCTACGGCTGGTAGTGTATACGCAGAATTTAAAGTGCCTTTGGATGTGATTAGAGCATCTGATGGTGCTTGGGCAAAAATTTATGGTCCATCTAGTGTGTCGTTTGCGGCTAGATATGGTATTACTAGCATGCCAAGAATATATGAGTTTAGTTTAAAACCATGAAGATTAATTGGTCAGAATGCATTAATGTACTTCAGGATTGGCTAAAAAAAGCTCTTGCAAATAGTTTTGAGAGTTCTGGCGTGGAGCTTGTTAAATTTGATTATGACAAATCTCACGAGATAGCTGCGGTAATCGTGAGAAAAAAAGACAGATACGCGGTTGTTCATATTTGGTCTGCTGGAACTATAGATTTGATTTTGGATGATGTAGTAACAAACTTAGAAACAGAGGTGGCTTTTTATTTTAATTTTGATTCTCCAGAAAAAATCAGTTCAATCCTAGACGAATGCATGCTTAGATTATGCGAACAATAAGACAATACGATTAAGCAAGCGTAGGGTGTGCAAATGGCTTGTGATTTGCACACCGTTTACCCGATTCTTTATTCACCAAATGTGCCATCTTCATCAACCCCACCCCAATAAATATAGGGTACAAACCACGATTACATGCTGCAATTTAGCCTTAAATAACCAGTTAGATTCTTTATGCCACGCCGCCCCTGCGTTATTCTCCCCAGCACGGTTAAGCAAACCAATTCACAATCCGCCGCATGAGAATAGCAAGACAATCTGTGCTTACTTACACCCAATGCACCTCGATTCGCTGTCACGCCTTTCCTCAGCCACTATCTCAGTCTTGTCAATTCACCCTATCCAATAAACTATATTGTGCAATAAGATGCACAATTTGTTTTATTAGTGTATATTATGCACATAATATTGCACATTTATATGAAAAGCATGATCACTCATCCGATTAATAATACTGAACAACTAGCAAGTGCGCTACGTGAGTATCGCCGCACACAAAAAATCAGCCAGCAGGCATTAGCCACTGCTGCACACGTGGCAAGGCGCACCATTACCAACGCAGAGAGTGCTGAAAATGTAGGCTTAAAGGAATTTTGTCGTATTGCCAATGCACTAGGCTATGAATTGGCTTTACGCCCTAAAGCAATGGTGGTGTATGAAGAGTTGACCACAATCTTTAAGGATGATAATTAAACATGGCAGCTCCCTTTGATTTAGAAAAGCTATTTAATCAAATTCACCAGCTTGATATTCATACCCCACAAGGTTTGAGTGGCGTACTCACTAAAGAAAGCCGTTATGTGTTTAATTACAAGCAGGTGACTGCGGCGGCAGCAATTTCATTAGTCATGCCCGTGCGTCAAGAAAGCTACACACATGGTGAATTAATGAGTGTGTTTGCAATGAATCGCCCTGAAGGTTACTTGCGCTACATTATTGAAGAAAGGCTGCGCCGTATGGGTGCGCCTAGCGACATGTTCTTGCTTTATTTGGCGGGCAGCAACCAAATTGGTCGATTGCAATATACCTTGCAGGGCGAATCATTACCTGAGAGCGGTGGCGAAAATCTGAACGCATTGTTAGCGCAGCCTTCTGCCGCATTATTTAAACGGTTGGTTGATCAGTATGCACTGGGTTCTGGTATTTCTGGTGTACAACCTAAGGCTTTAGTACCGATTGCTGCTGAAAATAGTACTGATAGTTTACCCGCTGAGCATGCTGCCGTGCCTTTAAAAACAGTGATTGTAAAAGCAGAAGGAGATGACTACCCAAGCTTGGCTTGCAATGAGTATTTTTGCATGTTAGTTGCAAAAAAAGCTGGGTTGCTTGTGCCTGATTTTTGGCTGTCAGATGATGGCTTGCTGTTTGTGATGTCGCGCTTTGACCGTACACCAGAGGGGATGGCATTGGGCTTTGAAGATATGGCGGTATTAACGGGGCGCCATACTAGCCAAAAATATGAAGGCAGCTATGAAATGATTGCCCAAGCAGTGGCACTTTATGCAGGGGCGGATAGCGCAGCGCAATTAACAAGGCTGTTTGAGCGCGTAGCACTTTCTTGCTTTTTACGCGATGGCGATGCGCATCTTAAAAACTTTGGGATGCTTTATGAAAACCCTACCACACCAAGAATACTAGCCCCTGTTTATGATGTAGTATGCACAGATATTTACCCTGAGTTAGATGGCAAACTGGCGCTCAAGCTTAATAAAAGCAAAGTGTATCCAACAACAACGGTGTTATTGAACTACGCAAAGCGCTTAGGGCTAACTAATGAAACTGCTAATGAGGTATTGCAACGTATTGAGTTTGCTTATTATGAAGCTGTAAAAACGTGTAAAGCGGATATACGATTTAAGCGCAATGATTTACTCAGCAGGCTGCAAACAGCCATTCATAGCAAAATAGAAGACTGATTCGTTGAATAGATATTGGTGAGCACTCTTATCTTGAGTGGCTGAAAGAATATTCAGATAAAGCTGATTGTAAAATCCATGCCTATGTATTGATGACCAACCATGTGCATTTACTGGTATCAACAGCCAAAGCTGAGGCAGTGGGTGCCATGATGAAAGCCCTCGGTCAGTGCTATGTACAATATATCAACAAAATGTATAAACGCACAGGCACCCTGTGGGAGGGGCGCTATAAATCTTGCCCCACACAAGCTGAAACTTATTTGCTAGCCTGCCAGCGGTATATTGAGCTTAACCCTGCGCGCGCCAATATGGTGAGCCACCCTGCAGAGTATAAATGGAGTAGTTATGCGGCGAATGCGCAAGGTGCAGAAAACGATATTATTAAGCCGCATAGTTTATATCAGGCACTTGGTATGGATGCGTCCAGCAGGCAAGCAGCTTACCGTGAGCTGTTTAGATATCAACTCGATATTGGTTTGGTGGATGAAATACGCAAGGCGACGAATGGCAATTATGCATTGGGTAATGCGTTGTTTGTGCAGCAAATTGAAGATGCATTGGGTAGGCGCGTAACTGCGGGCAAGGCTGGGCGGCCTAAACGGGTATTGGCAAGCTAATGGATGGTTCTTGAACTTGCGCAGGTATCTAGTGCTAAAATGCGAGTATGTTTGACCCTAAACCCATCCTAAAAAACCTCCCTAACTTACCTGGTGTTTATCGCATGATTAACGCCACAGATGAAGTCATTTATGTCGGTAAAGCCAAAGATTTAAAAAAGCGCGTTTCGAGTTATTTCAATAAAAACTTACCCAGTCCGCGTACGCGGATGATGGTGAGCAATATCACTAAAATAGAAACCACGGTGACGCACAACGAAGCCGAAGCCTTGCTTTTAGAAAATAATCTGATTAAAGGCTTAATGCCACGTTACAACGTGTTGTTTCGCGATGATAAATCTTATCCTTACATTGCACTCACGGGTGATACTTTTTCGCGCTTGGCGTTTCATCGTGGTACGCAACGTAAAGGCTCACAATATTTTGGGCCTTTTCCTAATGCGGTGGCGGTGCGTGAGAGTATTCAGTTGCTGCAAAAAGTGTTTAAGCTGCGTACTTGTGAGAATACCGTGTTTGCTAATCGCTCGCGGCCTTGCTTGCAGCACCAAATTGCACGTTGCACCGCGCCGTGCGTTGGCTTGATTTCAGATGAAGATTATCGCAATGATGTGCATCAAGCTGCTTTGTTTTTGCAAGGTAAAACCAATGAGGTGATTAACGCCTTGAGTGCGCAAATGAATCAAGCGGCAGAAGCATTTGAGTATGAAATGGCGGCAGTGTTTCGTGACCGTATGCAAGCCTTGCGGCAAGTGCAAGCTAAGCAGTTTGTGAGTGATTTTAACGTGGCGGATGCTGATGTGATTGCTTGTGCCCAGTTGCAAGGGCAGCATTGCATTAACTTGGTGATGATACGTGGCGGGCGGCATTTGGGCGATAGAAGTTATCTGCCTAAAAATAGCGATGGTGAAACACTAGAAGCCAGCGTTGAAGCGTTTATCGCCCAGCATTATATGGCGCAAAATACGCCACCTTTAATTGTGGTGAGCGTGAAAATTGAAACTGAAATACTTGAGGAGGTGCTAAGCGAGCAAGCTGGGCGCAAGGTAAAAATCAACACTAACCCGATTGGTGATAAGCGCGTGTGGCTAAAAATGGCGCACACTAATGCTGAATTGGCATTGAGTCAACGCGCAGCAACGTCTGCTAATCAAGAAGCTAAGCTGATTGCCTTGCGTGAAGCTTTAAATTTACCAGAAAACACCGAACGGATTGAGTGTTTTGATATTAGCCACACCATGGGCGAGGCCACCGTGGGTAGCTGCGTGGTGTTTGACCGTGGCGACATGCAAAATAGCGAGTATCGGCGTTATAACATCACAGGCATTACTCCAGGGGATGATTACGCGGCGATGCGCGATGTGCTAACGCGTCGCTATAAAAAGGTAGCCGCAGGCGAGGGCGTTCGCCCTGATTTAATATTTATTGATGGGGGTAAAGGTCAGCTGAGTGTGGCGGTAGAAGTGATGGCAGAGGTTGGCTTAGAAGATATTTTGCTAGTGGGCATTGCCAAAGGCGAGGAGCGCAAACCTGGGTTAGAAACCATGATTTTTTCAGATACAGGTGAAATGCTTAATTTAGAAAAAGAGAATAAAGGCTTACATTTATTACAACAAATACGCGATGAAGCACACCGATTTGCCATTACTGGGCATAGAGCTAAGCGTGCTAAGGCAAGATTGCACTCAAGCTTAGAAGACATAGAAGGCGTTGGTGCAAAACGCCGCAAAGCACTTTTAACGCGTTTTGGTGGTTTAGAAGGTGTAAAGAATGCTAGTATTGACGAGCTTGCTCAAGTTGAGGGTATCAGCCAAAGTTTGGCAGAAAAAATTTACGGAGATTTGCACTAATGGCTTGTAACATTCCCACCATGCTCACGTGGTTACGTATCTTGCTGATTCCTATATTTGTAGGGGCATTTTATTGGCCAGAAAACTTACATACTTTAGGCGAAATGCCATCACATCAGGTGAATGTTTTTGCAACCATCGTCTTTGTGATTGCCGCTTTAACAGACTGGCTTGATGGCTATCTAGCACGTCATTTAAAACAAACTTCGGCATTTGGTGCATTTTTAGACCCAGTAGCAGATAAGCTTATGGTCGCAGCCGCGTTAATAGTATTAGTAGAGTTTGGTCGTGTGGGCGCGATAGTATCGCTGATTATTATTGGTAGAGAGATTGCGATAAGTGCTCTGCGTGAGTGGATGGCAGGCGAGGGACAAAGCAGTAGTGTGGGTGTGGCGATGATTGGCAAAGTAAAAACAGCCGTGCAAATGTTAGCGATTGTGTTTTTATTGTATTGGGATAACATTCAACTAGGAAGTTTAGGCATATTCAAAACTAAAGAAATTGGGCAGGGTTTAATTGTGCTGGCAGCGTTTTTAACATTGCTATCAATGGCTTATTATTTACGTGCTGCAATGCCAAAAACATCGCGTCAATAAAATATTAAAATATCAGTAAATTGCACTTGACGGCTATTTGAAAATCTCTATAATGGCGCCTGTCTTAACGACAACGCGGGAATAGCTCAGCTGGTAGAGCGCAACCTTGCCAAGGTTGAGGTCGCGAGTTCGAGCCTCGTTTCCCGCTCCAAATAATCAAACGGCGAATGCATTTATGCTTTCGCCGTTTTAGTTTCAAAAGTAGTTTTGCATTACAATGCAAAACTCATGGCGCGATAGCAAAGCGGTTATGCCGCGGCCTGCAAAGCCGTTTAGGCCGGTTCGACTCCGGCTCGCGCCTCCATTCATGTATTACGCTCACTAAATAAGAATGCACTTCATTAGAAGGTGATTCCCGTGTTATTTTTCTAACACACGCAGGCTGATTTCCCCAGATACAAATCGTTGTAAGCCATGATCTGTGTTAATCAATAAGCTACCATCTTCAGCAACAGACTGCACAAGCCCCTGAATTTCTCTACCATCAGGCATGAGCATCTTTACAGTTTTCGCATGGTAAGCATGATGTTTTGACCACTCATCATGCAGTGCGGAAAAACCTTCTGTCTCAAAAGTCTCTAACACTGTTTTTAGGTGAATAAGCAAGGTGGCTAATAAGGTGTTTGGGTTGACAGCTTGGCCATGCATACTTGTTAAGTCGGTGGCTGGTTGGTCAATTTGTTGCTTTAGGTGATGAGGTAAGTGAAGGTTAATCCCTATACCAATGACTGCGGCTGTGGGGCCTTCTGCATCGCCTTGTAGCTCAATTAAAATGCCTGCTAATTTTTTGCTATCCACTAATACATCATTCGGCCATTTAAGTTTTGCTTGTACAAACCCGAGTGCGTGCAAGGCGCGTATCAGTGCCACGCCTACGGCCAAACTTAAGCCAGATAGCGCAGATGCACCGCATTGAAAACGCCATAATAATGAAAAAGTTAAACTTGCCCCTAAGCCAGCTTGCCATTGTCTGCCTCGTCTGCCGCGCCCTTGCGTTTGTAAGTTGGCTGCAACACAAGTGCCGTGCGTGCATGTGCTCATATGGTGCATTAAATAACTGTTGGTAGAAGGCAGAAAGTCATGCACTTCAAGTTGAAGCCAATGCGGAGGAGATTCAAAACACGCGCGTACCGTTTGTGGGTTGAGTAGGGTTGTTGCGTTGGGTAATTGATAGCCGCGTCCACGTACAGCAAAAATTTCAACGCCTAATTCCTCTGCGTCTTGTAGGGCGTTCCAAACATGCGTTCGACTCACATTAAAATATTTGGCAATGGCCTCGCCAGAATGAAACTTTCCATCGCATAATAGTTTAAGAATAGGAAAGGTGAGTGTGTTCATGTTTATAAAAATATTAAGGGAGGTGCCGATTGAATCGCTTTGCTGGCGAAATTAAAGCATATTTCGCATATTATCAATATCAGACCAAACGCGCGTTGAATCCATCATTCGCTTGCGATGATTAACTTTTGTCCGTGTTGGATGTGATTGTTGGCTTTTTTGTTCCATTTTTTAATGTCAGCAACATTGACATTAAATTTGTCAGCAATGCTGTGTAACGTATCGCCACGTTTGACGATATAGGTTTGTTTACTTTGATATTTGTGTGCATCAGGAGGTAAATCTTTATTACGGTTTGATTCAATACGCAGTAATTGACCAACTTTTACACGTTTAGATTTTAATCCGTTAGTTGCCATCAATTGCTTAACACTTATGTCATAGCGTTTAGCGATAGATTGTAAACCTTCGCCTTTTTTAACTTTGTGATTGCGTTGAGAGGTGTTTTCGGTAGATTCCGTATCAGTCTCTTGCGCAACTGTTGCATCAATGTCAATGTTGTTGGTATCTTGATTGCTGTTAGTCGTCTCGTTGTTTTCAGTACTGCTCATAGATGAATCTGTAGCAGGATCAAAATCGGCACGATGTCCATTGGGCACTAAAATCGTTCCTGCATTTTTAATTTTTTTCTGTGCAGGTAGGTTATTCACATCTCTCAGTTGAGTAACAGGAATACCAAATTGCGTGGCAATTTTTTCCATGCGCTCACCACGTTTAGCAAAGTAGGTTTGCCAGCTTACTAAGGGTTTATTGTAGTTAGCAAGATTAGTTTTAAAGGTAGGTGCGGCGGTGATAGGGAGCAGTAGTTCATGCGCTTCACCATCGTGGCTGGTAATAACAGGGCGGTTGTAGCTAGGGTTCAGTGCTAAAAATTCATCGTTGGAGATTTCAGCAAGTTTGGCAGCTAATTTTGCATCAATTTGTTTAGGTGCACTCACTTTAGCAAAGTAAGGCGTGTTAGCAATTGTTTGGATGTTAAGTCCATAGTTTTGTGGCGTGGTCATGAGATTTTTAACCGCTTGCAATTTTGGCACGTAGTTTTTAGTTTCTGGCGGTAGATTCAAGCTTTCGTAATCGGTTGGTAAACCTAACTTACGGTTACGCTCAATGGCGCGACCAACGGTGCCTTCACCTGCGTTATAAGCCGCCAATGCCAAATCCCATGCGCCAAACATGCCATATAACTTTTGCAGATAGTTGAGTGCGGCATCCGTGGCAAAGGTGATGTTGCGTCTGTTATCAAACCACCAATTTTGTTTTAGACCAAAATGTTTGCCAGTAGATGGAATAAACTGCCAAATACCTGAGGCGCGGCTTGTTGAGTAAGCTTGCGGGTTGTACGCGCTTTCTATCATTGGCAAAAGTGCAATTTCTGTGGGCATTCCACGTTTTTCTACTTCTTCTACAATATGAAATAAATAACGCTGGCTACGCTCAACCATCCGTTTAACGTAATCAGGGCGAGTGCTATACCATTTTTCATGGTTGGCAACTAGGTTGGAGGTGGAGTCAGGCATTGCGTAACCATTTTTGATGCGTTGCCATAAGTCGTAGCTTGCATCATCGGCTGTAGATGATGCAGTATCTGGTTCAAACTGTTGATGGCTTAAGTCAGTCTCTTGACGAATAAGCTGCGTGTTTTCACGTTCTTTGGTCGTTGAGCTTTTGGGGGCTACCTGAGTGGCATCATTATCAATAATAATTTCAACATCATTGACGTTATTGATGGTGGTTTCTGCGTAGCTTATAGGTAGGTAGATTAAGCTACAGATAAGCCATACCCACGGTGAGAAGAGAAGGCTTCTAAAGGCGATTTTTGAATGCGTAGCGCGTAAAAAAATATAAGGCAAAATAGTAACGCTCTAGGTCAAAAAAGGTGTTGAATAGTAGCGAATAGTGGTGGGTAACGTCAAGTAAAGCATGTAAAACTCACGGAGAGTTTTAATGATAATATGCGTTATTCGTTTTTAATTGGCAACAAAGTGATGAAGATGGACGAAGACTTATCAGCAATACATACTGATGCCACTCAAGCTTTGCCGCATTGGCTAAACTCAGTCGTGGGGCAGTATGTGCAAGCACAAGAGCAGGTGTTGTATGACCAAGCAGTTGTTGATTTGTTTGGATTTAACGCTTTGCAAATGGGGTGCTTTGGCACAAATCTATTAAGAAATTCGCGGATTGCAAATCGATACATTGCTTCTGACAGGGTAGAAGAATCATGTGATTTATATTGTAGCGATGAGTTTTTGCCATTCCCTGAAATGAGTCTGGATGTGCTGTTATTGCCACACCGTTTAGAATTTAGTGCGCGTCCGCATCAAACTTTGCGCGAAGCAGCTAGGGTGATGATGCCTGAAGGATATTTGCTTATTTCAGGGTTTAACCCGCTGAGTGCTTGGGGGCTTTGGTCGGCATTTAAACGGCACTGTTCACACCATAAAAGCGACCTTTGGCAGGGAAAGTGGATAGGTTTAGCACGACTTAAAGATTGGCTCGCTTTATTGGGCTTTGAGGTAGTGTCAGTTTCAATGTGCTGTCATGTTCCCCCATTTGAAAGTACAACTTGGCATCAACGTTTTTCTTGGACGGATAAACGAAATTACATGCCAAAATTAGGCGGAGTTTATTTTATTGTAGCCAAAAAGCGCGTAGTCAGCATGACGCCAATTAAACCAAAATGGAAAACACGATTAGGTACTGGGGTGATTGTGAATCGCCAGCCGAGCAGAAAATCACAACCCACAGCATCGCGCAAAGTTAAATAATGCCGCTACATTTTTACAGAGTGCATGGTGTGGATGATTTATAATCTACCCGATGAATACATTAGTGGTTGAAATTTATGCCGATGGGGCATGTAAAGGAAATCCTGGTCCTGGCGGCTGGGGGGCGTGGATTCGTTATGGTGCACATGAAAAAGAGTTGTTTGGTGGTGAGTTAAACACCACCAATAATCGGATGGAACTCACCGCAGTGATCCGTGCTTTAGAAGCTTTAAAGCGCACCACACACGCTAAAGTGTTTACAGATTCTGTGTATGTGCAAAAAGGTATTTCTGAGTGGATTATTGGCTGGAAAGCCCGTAATTGGCGTACTGCCGATAAAAAGTCAGTAAAAAATGAGGATTTATGGCGCATCTTAGATACTTTAGCGCAACAACATACTGTGGAGTGGGTTTGGGTAAAAGGTCATGCAGGCAATGTGGGTAACGAGCGAGCTGATGCGTTAGCCAATAAGGGCGTGGAACAGGTATTGCAAGGAGTGAGTTGATGCGGCAAGTGTTTTTAGATACTGAAACAACGGGGTTATATCACGCGCAAGGGCATCGCATTATTGAGGTGGCTGCAGTTGAGGTGGTCAATCGCCGTGTGACTAAAAATCACTTCCATTATTACATTAACCCAGAGCGTGAAATCGACGAAGGCGCACAAGAAGTGCATGGGATTTCGTTAGAATTTTTGCAAGATAAGCCACGTTTTGCAGAAATATACGATGAATTGATTGCCTTTATTGCGGATGCTGAATTGATTATGCATAACGCACCATTTGATGTGGGTTTTTTAAATGCCGAGTTTGGTTTGATGGGAAAAAACCCTATTGAAACGATTGTTGACTCAGTGACAGATACGCTCAAAATGGCGAAAGAAATGCGACCAGGGCAGCGCAATAACTTAGATGCGTTGTGTAAGCATTTTGGCATTGATAACTCCAAACGTACCTTGCACGGGGCTTTGTTAGATGCAGAATTGTTGGCTGATGTTTATATGGCGATGACGCGCGGCCAAGAAAGCTTGATGATGGATTTAGCCTCACCAAGCAGCCAGCAAACGCAAGTGTTGCAACAGGCTACACCCTTGCTTGTTCAATTAGCCACAGCAGCCGAACTTGTTGAGCATGAAAGTTATTTGGTGAAGCTTGAGAAGTCTGGAAAATGTGTGTGGACGAAGCCAGTTTAAAAGTAGGTGTCAGTAAAATTAGTGATTAAATTGAAAGAGAAAGTAAATGAATCAAACAATTATTGTGACAGGTGGAGCAGGCTTTATTGGTAGTAACTTTGTGCTTGAGTGGGTCAGGCAGGGGTTAGGTCATGTGATCAATTTAGATAAGCTCACTTATGCAGGTAATTTAGAAAATCTGGTTGAAATTCAGCATCATCCTCAACATACTTTTGTCCATGGCGATATTGGTAATCAAGCATTGTTAGCTGAATTACTCGCAAAATATCAACCTACAGCAGTAGTAAATTTTGCGGCTGAAAGCCATGTGGATAGATCTATCCACGGGCCTGAAGATTTTATTCAAACCAATGTGGTCGGCACGTTTCACTTATTAGAAGCGGTGCGAGCCTATTGGAATGGTTTAGATCAAGCGGACAAACAGGCGTTTCGTTTTTTACATGTTTCAACCGACGAGGTGTACGGTTCACTAGGTAAAAATGACCCTGCATTTACCGAAACGCACAAATATGAGCCTAACAGCCCATACTCAGCTTCTAAAGCCGCTTCAGACCATTTAGTGCGTGCTTATCACCATACTTATGGCTTACCTGTACTTACGACCAACTGCTCTAATAACTATGGACCACATCACTTTCCTGAAAAATTGATTCCATTAGTGATTCATAATGCGCTAGCAGGTAAACCATTGCCAATTTATGGCAATGGTCAGCAAATTCGTGATTGGCTCTATGTAGAAGACCACTGTGCTGCAATTCGCTGTGTGCTAAAAACAGGAAAAATAGGCGAGGTTTATAACATTGGCGGATGGAACGAAAAACAGAATATTGAAGTGGTGAGAACGCTTTGCCGCATGTTAGATGCAAAAAAACCGCGCGAGGATGGCAAGTCGTATGCGGATCAAATTACCTTTGTAGAAGATAGGCTAGGACACGATCAACGTTATGCGATTGATGCCACTAAAATTGCCCGTGAACTTGGCTGGAAGCCAGTGGAAACCTTTGAAACTGGCATAGAAAAAACCGTTACTTGGTACCTCAATAATCAAGATTGGGTTCAAAATGTCACAAGTGGAGATTATCGCCATTGGGTACAAAAACACTACGCAGAGCGTGGTGAAGAAATGGCTTAATCAGCTTCCTTGGTGCCAATAGGCAAGATTGATGAGTGAAATGCAGCATTTGCGCGAACAGCTGGTGAGCATCAGCCAGCAACTTTGTCATTTAGGGCTTAATCGAGGCACCTCGGGTAACGTGAGTGTGCGTGTGCATCATGAGGCGGATTTGGCTGGTTTTTTAATTACCCCCTCAGGAATGCCCGCCAATAAAATGACCCCCGCAGACATGGTGTGGATGGATTTTTTAGGCAATGCCACAGGCGAGCATCAACCCTCTAGCGAATGGCGATTTCACTTAGATATTTTGCAACAAAAGCCGCATATCAATGCAGTAATACATACCCACAGCCTATTTGCCACTACCCTTAGTACGTTACGGCGCGATATTCCAGCCTTTCATTACATGATAGCCCTTGCAGGCGGCGACAGCATTCGCTGCGCACCTTACGCACTATTTGGTAGTCAACAACTATCAGATTATGCGCTAGGCGCACTGCAAGACCGCAAAGCCTGTTTATTGGCAAATCATGGCATGATTGCAGTGGGCGAAACTTTAGAAAATGCCTTGAACATCACACAAGAAGTAGAAACCTTAAGTGCGCAATATTTACAAGCACTACAAGTTGGTCAGCCTTATATTTTAACTGCCCAAGAAATGCAAGAAGTGCAGGAAAAGTTTAAAGGATACGGTGCGTGGAAATGAGTATTTAAGTTTCACTTATCACAATTTCAAGCCAGTTGAGCTAATCGCTTTTACAACAAAAATATGCTAATGTATATACGTTATGTAGATACAAAACTAAGGAGTGCATCATGCAAGCCACAGCTAAAATTTTTAAAGCGGGTAACAGCCAAGCGTTGCGCTTACCTAAAGCGTTTCGTTTGGATACCAACGAGGTATGGATAAGCAAAAACGAAGTAACTGGCGATATTATTATCAGCCCAAAGCCTGCCAATAGCGATTTAGAAGCTTTTTTTAAATTGCTGGAATCTAGCCCATCATCTGAAGAATTTATTCCAGCACGTAGTGTTAGCGCACCTCGCAATCCATTTCAAGGCTGGGATGAGGAAATTGCAGCCGCAAAAAATAAGTCATAAGAGTTAAGTATGATTCAATATTTACTTGATACCAATATCGTTAGCTATTACCTAAGGCGCAGCTCTACGCAATTACATGAGCGTATAAAAACGGCAATGCGGCATGAAGAAGCGGCAATTTCAACCATTGTGCGGGCAGAAATTCGTTATGGGCAAGCATTGATTGCGCCGCAAGATTTTCGCCATGCCTTGATTGATGGCTTATTAGCGCAACTACCAACACTAGCTTGGAACGCAAGTGCAGCAGATTGTTATGGAAAGCTATTCGCACAACTTAAAAAACAAGGTCGCTTAATTGGTGAGCTAGATACACAAATAGCCGCCCATGCGCTGGCTGAAAACTTAACCTTAATTACCCACAACACCAAACATTTTGAGCGGATTGAAGGCTTGAAGATGGAAGATTGGATGAAAGGATAACTAAATGTACGAACAAATCATAGAACCGCAAATTCAAATACTAAAGCGCTGTCAAGCCGCTTGGGATGCACAGATGCCTAACTTACCCGAAGATTTAACTCCTTATGGAGGAGCTTTCGTCACTAAGGCTTGGATTAGAAAAAGTTTTTCTATGATAATAGATAATTTGGAAGCTATGCTAATGCAATCAGCGGACGGTATAAACCCAGCTTTGATTCAGTCAGTAAGTCAAAACTTCCCAAGTTGGACTACACCCATAGAATCATGGATAGCAACTGGTGTAGGAACAGTACCTAATATAGTTTCTCACCTAAATGCTATGTGGTCACAATTCCAAGCACATGGATTTAATCCTATACCTAGCGAAGATGAGCTCCATAAGATAGCCGCGGAGAATAAACGCTTACAACAAGAGGCTAAAGATTTACTCAGCTTTATATCTGATTTGAGTGAGAAAAAAAATAAGTTGACCGAAGTTTTAGAAATGTCTGAAAGGCTAAATAAAAACTCTATGGAGGTGTTGGAGGCCGCCAGTAAATCCAAGGCACTTATTGATGCTGACGCAGCCGTTAGTGGAGCACATCGTGAGTCTATTGAACGGGATCAATTAGATGCAAAAAAACATCTTGATGCGCTGGTTGCTGTAACTGAAAAGCTACCTGAATTTGAACAAAGTCGAGACACAATTACTAAGCAGTGCAATGAAATCTTGGCTGAAGCAACACGGCGGCTAGAGGCAGCATCAAGGGCTGGTATGGCGACTTCATTTTCTGACCGCACAAAAGAATACATTTGGCCTAGGAGGTTATGGTTAGGGGTATTTGTGTTATCCCTCTCTGGAGTTTTTGGAGTAGCTTATTGTTTTATTATTCCTGAAATAAAAGATTTTGAAGGCGTAGAAAGGGTTTCTCATTTTGTAACAGAATTACCGCTGACGCTTCCGTTTATTTGGTTGGCTTGGTTTTCTGCTTTAAGGTTTAGTCAATTGGGCAGACTAAGTGAGGATTATGCTTTTAAGGTAGCCACAGCACTTGCTTTAGATGGATATAGAACACAGGCGCAGGAGGTCAAACCTGAATTGCAAGAAAAGTTGTTGGATTTAGCTATTACTAATTTTGGAGAAAATCCACTTAGGTTAATGACAAAGGATTCTGCTAAAGATGCGCACCCTTTAGCTGGTTCTTTAGATGAAAAAACTTTGAATGAAATTGTGAAATCTGCATTTCAAGCTTTATCAGATAAAGTTGGTAAATAGTTTTGCACATTGAAATCTCTATCACCCACCAAACCCTTATGCTTTTCGATAATTTCGGTGGCGTTAAGGCTAAATACAGCATCTCCACCGCAGCCAACGGCGCGGGCTGCGAGAAAAATAGCGGCTGTACGCCCTTAGGTGAACATATTATTCGTGCAAAAATTGGCGCGGGTGCGCCAGCAAATACGGTATTTGTTGGGCGCAGACCGACAGGTGAAATTTGTACACCAGAGTTGATGGCGCAGTTTCCAGATCGCGATTGGATTTTAACCCGCATTTTGTGGCTAAGCGGCACAGAGCTTGGCAAAAACCGACTAGGCAATGTGGATACCATGCAGCGTTATATTTATATTCACGGTACACCAGAGAGCGAGCCGATGGGGGAGCCATGCTCACATGGCTGTGTACGTATGCGCAATGCAGATATTGTGAGGTTATTTGATGCGGTGGATGTGGGAACGCGGGTGGTGATTTATTGATGATGGGTGTTGCAGTATTTATCGCTAAAAAACTAACAAGTTTCGCTACTGTGATTTTTGGCGTATTGTTACTCACATTTTTACTCATTCACCTTGTGCCAGGTGACCCCGTAGAGGTTATGTTAGGTGAATCTGCCAGCGTGGCTGATCGCGTAGCATTGCGCGAAGACTTAGGTTTAAATCGGTCTTTGGTTGAACAGTTTGGTGCCTATCTTAATAAGCTGGCGCATGGTGATTTTGGGCAATCTATTCATACCAAAACGCCGATTATTGAGATGCTGAAAACGCGTTATCCTGCTACGCTAAAACTGGCATTATTATCATTGCTAATTGGTTTGAGTATCGGTATGCCGATGGGTATTTATGCGGCACTCAAAGCGAATCATTGGCAAGATTTTGTAGTAACCCTAGTATCGGTGCGCCTTTCTGCTATGCCTGCCTTTTGGTTGGGGCCAATGTTGATGCTGATATTTGCGGTGTGGTTGGGTTGGCTGCCTGTCAGTGGTATGGAGTCGAATACTTCTATTATTTTACCTGCACTCACACTGGGTTTTGGTTTGAGTGCTATTCTCACGCGTATGACGCGCACCAGCTTGCTGGAGGTATTGCATGATGATTATATTCGCACCGCACGCGCTAAAGGTTTAGACGAAAAAACCGTGATTTTTCGCCATGCTTTACGTGCTGCATTGTTGCCAATTATTACCATCGTTGGGCTACAGATGGGCAGTTTGCTGGCGGGTACGGTGATTACTGAAACGATTTTTAGCTGGGATGGCATCGGCCGCTTGTTAGTAGAAAGCATTGAAAAGCGTGATTACCCTGTTACGCAGGCCTGTGTGCTGGTGGTGGCGTTGAGTTATGTATTAGTTAATTTGCTGACGGACGTGCTGTATCGATTGGCTGACCCTAGAATTAGAGCCAGTGTGTAAGGTTAGGTGCGATTCACATGAAAAAATTTGCTATCACCATTTTATCTTTTTGGCTTATTGCTATTGTGTTTGGCCGCTTATTTCACCTTAACCCTAATGCGATTGATCTGAATGCTATTTTAGTTGCGCCTAATAGCGCATATTTATTAGGGGCAGATGATTTAGGGCGCAGCATTGTTGCGCGATTATTGCGTGGCGTTGAAGTGTCATTGATTGTCGCAACCATCGTGACCATGATAACCATGTTGATTGGCGTAACGGTGGGTTTGTTTGCAGGTTTTTACGGCGGAAAAATTGACCATATTTTGATGCAAATCACCGATGTTTTTTTAGCTTTTCCTGGTATTTTATTAGCCATTGCCTTTGCCGCAGTGTTGGGGCCAGGCTTGGTGAACTTAATGATTGCGCTCAGCATAACAGGTTGGGTGAGTTATGCACGGCTCACGCGTGGGCAGGCATTGGGTTTGCGTAATCGTCAGCATGTGCTGGCGGCAGAATCATTGGGGGCTGGCGTGCCACGTATGATTTTTAAACATATATTGCCTTTGCTAGCCTCTATTTTAGTGGTAGAAGCTACTTATAGTTTAGCCAGCGTGATGATTGCAGAAGCCTCTCTCTCCTTTTTGGGTTTAGGCATCCAAGCACCCAATGCAAGCTGGGGGGCAATGCTGCGCGATGGCGTGCGCTATATGCTGGTGGCACCCCATTATGTGTTAATTGTGGGGTTAAGCTTAATGAGCTTAATTTTAGCGATTAACTTAGGCGGGGATTATCTACGTGATAAACTGGACGTCCGCACTGAACTTTAGAATTTGAGAATGCATTTGAACAACACTTTAACGTGGCAAGAACATCATAAAGCATATGAAGCGATTTGGCAGTCTGAAGCCAATGTTGCACCCCCTACAAAAGTGCTCATTGCGGATGACACCACCAATGCAGAAGCTGCTTATAAATTGGTGTGTGAAGGGGCTAGCTTGTTATATCGCGGTGATTTTCAAAATGCTAAGCAACTGTTACAAGCCATTACGCGGCGTGTAGATCGTAAGCCAGTAAAACCTGCAAATAATATGACGGAGGCTTTTCATCAGCACCGTGCGCGGCAAATTCAGCGTGCAAATATTACCAATAAAATACTCATTGAGTTGCAATATGGTAGTTGCAATTTGCGCCGTGCGCCTGATGTAAAAGAAGCGGTGCAGGGCGCATTGGTGCTAGATGAAAAACGCGATAAATTACCCGCAAAATTGGTACTTTCTCTGCGCGAGCTTTTAGGCATGATAGGTGCGCATGAATGGCGTAAAAAAGGCGTTGCGATTGATGCCCTGCAAGCTAATATCCACGCGCATTACGGCGTATATTCACCTGTACGAGGTGAGTATTTAGCACTGATTAACCGTGCACCATTAAATGATGCTAAAACCGCGTTTGATATTGGTACAGGCACTGGAGTGATTGCGGCTGTGTTAGTGACGCGTGGTATTAAAGCCGTCATTGCAACAGACAATAGTGCGCGTGCGTTGTTATGTGCGCGTGAAAACATCAAGCAACTCAATTTAAGCCAATATATTACCGTTGAGCAGGCGGATTTATTTCCAACGAGTCATAAAAAAGCAGATTTAATCGTTTGTAATCCACCGTGGTTACCCGCTAAAGCCAATGCGCCGATTGAACATGCGATTTATGACCCCAATAGCCAAATGCTGAAAGGGTTTTTAAATGGTGTAAATGCGCATTTAAACGAAAATGGCGAAGCGTGGTTAATCATGTCAGACTTGGCTGAACATTTAGGCCTGCGCTCGCACGATGAATTGCAAAAGTGGATTGAAGCTGCAGGCTTAAATGTGATTGAAAAGCTAGATATTGTGCCTAAACATGCAAAATCAACCGATCAATCAGATCCGCTTTTTGCAGCACGAAGCAAAGAAATTACTTCGCTTTATCGGTTAAAATCTGCCTAAATTATTGAGGTTAAACGTGGTATGTCTTTAGGTCCAGTCATGTTAGACGTTATCGGCACAGAGTTAACTGCCGATGACATTCGTCGTTTACAGCACCCCTTGGTAGGCGGTGTGATTTTATTTAAGCGTAATTATGAAAATAACGCACAATTAGCTGCCCTGACAGCCAATATCCATGCGGTTCGCCAGCCACCTCTCTTGATTGCGGTGGATCACGAAGGTGGTCGTGTACAGCGTTTTAGAGAAGGGTTTACTAAAATTCCGCCTATGCGTGAGTTTGGAAAAATTTGGGATAAAAATCCTAAAAAAGCCAAAGAGCTTGCCAAAGAAGCAGGTTGGATTTTAGCGGCTGAGTTGCGTGCGCATGGCGTTGATTTTAGCTTTACGCCTGTATTGGATATGGATTATGGCGATAGTTTGGTGATAGGCGACCGTGCGTTTCACTTAAACCCACAAGCCATTAACGATTTAGCTTTTGCGCTCATGCAAGGATTGAAAAAAGGTGGCATGGCGGCAGTAGGAAAGCATTTTCCTGGGCATGGGTTTGTAGTGGCTGATTCGCACGTGAGTATGCCAGTGGATGAGCGCGAGTTTGACCAGATTGCCCAAAATGATATGCAGCCGTTTAGAATGTTGATTGATGATGGTATTCAAGCCATTATGCCCGCCCATGTGATTTACAGCAAAGTGGATGATAAACCCGCAGGTTTCTCCAAAAGGTGGCTACAAAAAGTATTGCGCGAGCGTTTAGGCTTTAATGGCGTGATTTTTAGCGATGATTTAAGCATGGAAGCGGCGACTGCGGGAGGTGATGTAACTACACGCGCATTAGCCGCTTTAAATGCGGGCTGCGATATGGTATTGCTATGCAATCAGCCCGCAATGGCAGATGAATTGCTGGCAAACCTTAAGTGGACGATTTCAGCACAAAGTCTAAGTCGATTAGCGAGAATGCATGGGCATAAACACCCCCCAACTTTAGATAAGCTACACGAAGATGGTGAATTTGTGCAGGCAGTACATCAGGTGGCGCAAGTTGGGGTTGAAGAAGGCAATTTATTTGCCTAAGGGTATTCATTTTGATACAAGTTATTACAGGTGAGTACTTGAAACTTTATCTATAAATCGCTATCTTAAGTGTATTGCCTAATTGGCAAATTTTATGAGGAAATAATAATGTCAGATAATATTCAAGTATTAGGTCGTGAAACTACGGTGTTAGAGACACAAAATAAAGTGTTGCGTAACACCTATGCCATGTTGGGCATGACGATGATTCCAACCGTGATTGGTGCAGTGGTTGGCATTAACATGAATTTTGGATGGATCATGGCTTTTAGCCCCATCATGGTATGTATTGGTATGTTTGCCGCAGTATTTGGCATGACTTGGCTTATTGCCAAAAATGCGAACAATGCCGCAGGTGTATGGTTGCTGTTTGCATTTACATTTATTATGGGTGTGTTGTTAGGCCCAATTTTGCAATACGCACTTAATTTAAGCAATGGCGCACAACTCATTGGCCTTGCTGCGGGTGGTACGGCAATTTCTTTCTTAACATTGGCTGGCGTAGCTTCTAACGCTAAGCGAGACTTTAGCTTTATGGGTAAATTTTTAACCATTGGCTTTGTGCTGATTATTGCGGCGATTTTAGCTAATTTTTTCTTTAAAACCCCAGCCTTATCACTCACCATTTCATCTGTGATTGTGTTGTTAATGGCAGGTTTTATTTTGTATGAAATCAACCAAGTGGTACGTGGTGGTCAAACCAATTATATTCTAGCGACTATGAGCATCTACATGAGCTTGTATAATATGTTTACAAACTTATTACATTTGCTGATGGCATTTATGGGCGGAGATGAGTAATTTGATGTGGTTTGATGTATAAAACAAAAACCCGCTTCGGCGGGTTTTTGTTATGTGCGCAATTTTTAATCTGGGTTTAGAGATTTGGCTAATCTGCGCGCCCTAAAAAAATCAGTTAATAACGCACCACATGCTTCTGCCAACACACCGCTACAGACTTCAGTATGGTGATTTAACTTTGTTTCTGCCATTAAGTTTATAACGCTACCGCAAGCACCCGTTTTAGGGTCACTTGCGCCATACACAAGCCTAGCAATACGTGCATGTTGAATGGCACCCGTACACATGGCGCAGGGTTCTAACGTAACATATAGTGTGCAACCGACCAGCCGATAATTACCTAAATGCGCGGCGGCTTCTCGCATTGCGATAATTTCTGCGTGGGCAGTTGGGTCATGCTGAGCAATGGGGGCGTTGCTGCCACGCCCAATAATTTCGCTATCTTTCACTACAATTGCCCCTACTGGCACTTCGCCGTTAAGCGCGGCTTGGCTTGCTAAGGCAAGCGCAATTTGCATGTAGTTTTCGTCTGTCATGTGGTGCATGTATATTGTTATTTTCTTGAAAATTCTTGAATCAACCGTTTAAGCTTATCCCAATATTGTGATTCGTAATGTTTGCCAAAGCGTAATGCATTATAAGTCTCGGCGATTTCATCCGTTAATCTTTGTTGAGTGGGATGTAATAAGCTAACACGCGTAGCGAGTTCGGTGGCGGTTTCAGTCGTGCTGGGCGTAATACCGATTTTTTTGAGTTTTTTGAGGTATAAATCATAAATTTTTTGCAGGGCATCTTGCTTTTTTCGAGTTGTGCGCAGCAAAAAATAGGTGGTAATGAGCATCACAGTGCTGATGGTGGCAATGAGCCAAAACACAATGTCAGAAGTGCGGTAGTGCTTACCCAAAAGTTGAGATAACACACTCAACTGTTTTTGTTCGTTATAGCCTAGTACCCATTGATTCCAGCCGTTATTGACGGCATCCCATTGCAAATAAAGCGTTGAAAACCAGGTGTTGTTTGGCCGAATCATAAACGGTAATTCATCGGCCTCAGGCAAGGCATTGCTAATGCCTTGCTCGATGCGGTCTGGTGAAACCGCTGCGGTGGGGTCAACGCGCACCCAGCCTTGGTTTTGTAGCCACACTTCTGCCCATGCGTGTGCATCTGATTGGCGAACAATCATATAATTGCCGTTGGGGTTGAGTTCGCCGCCTTGATAGCCTGTCACAATGCGTGCTGGCACGCCAGCAGCGCGCATTAGGTAAACAAAGCTGCTGGCATAGTGTTCACAAAACCCTTTTTTGGTGTTGAATAAAAAGTCATCCACAGGATTGTCGCCTAAAATTGGCGGTGATAGCGTATAAATAAAAGGCTCGTTGCGAAATTTATGAAGTGCGGCATTCACTTTTTCTACCGCGCTGAGCTTGCTGGTTTGCCAAAGCTGTGCGAGTGCAAGTGTGCGCGGGTTTTCGTTTGTTTCAATCTTGAGTGCCATAGTTTGCTCACGTGCGGATAGTGTTTGGTGAGCCCCTAACTGATATTGCAGGTAAGAAACGCCTTCAAAGCGCATTCTATTGCGCACAGGGGTTTGTGATATGACTTGGTAATCGTGGCTGATTTTCGCATCTTGCGGTGCGTATGTTGGCATATCCAGCATGAGTAACCATGTGCGGTTATGCGGCTCTAGGGTGATGATGTAATGCGTTGCTTCACCTGTGGTGGTGAGGTTCTCTATGGGTAAACTATTATTTTCAGGCAAATTACGCATGCGCCAATGACGCCCTTCTTGATGCCACAATACAGGGCCGCGCCAATAAAGCTGTTGTTGCTGAGGGAGTTTTCCTTTAAATTCAACCCGAAAAGCAATCGAGCCATTCTTAATGAGTTGGTTGAGATTGCCAAAACTGAGCGAATCCGAAAGCCCCGTCATGCCACTATAGGAATCGCTGGGAATGCCCCACAGTGGGCCAGGAATGCGTGGAAACAAAATAAATAAAATCAACATCACAGGAATGGCTTGTAACAATAGCTTGCCTGCGAGTTTGAGTGAAAACTGCCAGTCTAATGGTGAATGACGATAGCTAATTTGAATCAAGGTTGCCGTTAAAAACACGAGGGGCAAAATGCTGAAGCTAGAGATAAGAATCGATTGGCTAAATAAAAACACATTGGCGGTTAAAAAGTAGCCCGCAATGATAATCAGCACGTAATCGCGTAAGGTTTTAGTTTCCATCAATTTGAGTGACAGCATGATGACTAACAATGCCAAGCTTGCATCGCGCCCAAATAAGCCGTGAAAAGTCAGCCCAATGCCTAGCCCAGCTAATAGTGTAACGGGCAGTAAAAGCAGCATTTTAGGTAAACGCCAATGATTTTTTTCAATAAAAAATCGTGTGATACCAAGGCTAACGCTGCCTAAAATTACCCAAAGCGGCAAGTGTTCTGCGTGTAGCAATAAAATCAGCGCGAGCGATACCAATAGCCATTGTAGGTGATGCAAGCTGAGCTTTGTTTGCGCGTGACTCATGCGGTTTCCATGAGCGCAAGTGCTTTTAAGCAAGTATGGTAGTGCATTTCACCATTGCTGGGCGCAATGTTGCCCCGAGGTAAATTTAGCCCATAGCGTTGTTTACGTTGGTTGGCGTCTATCACCCAGCGTGTGAGCAGGCTGATTCTTTGCTCATAATTGAGGTTAAAGTGCGCAGTATCTGCCCAACTAAAGTGAATTAAGCTTGGTGAGAAGCTTTCATATTGTTTGGTGAGTAGCCCTAAGCCGCGGCTAGACGCTTTCCAGTTGATTTGTTTTGGCGTATCACCAAGTTGATAAGGGCGATGTCCCGAAAAGTCTTCATCCCCTTGGTGGTTTGTAGTGGTGTTTTCAGCGTTTGATTGGCTTGAAAAAGCAATAGATGAGGGCTGAAAATCTGTGTTACTAGCTGGAGTTGGATACACCAAGTAATCATGATTTAAATCGACATAAGACCATGCATAAAACAGGCTGAGTGGAAACTCCGTACATAGCGTGAGGCGTGGAATACGATGCAAGCCGCGCGTTTGCGTTTTTAGCGCACTGTGGAATGCCTGTGTGGTAGCCGCGGTAATATCCTCTGTGGTTGCTAAGTGCATTGAAGTTGGTTGTTTTGATTTTTTATCAAGTTCGTTGGCTTTAAATTTTGCGGTGATTGCGTAGCGTGTGCGATATTTGGTTTCAGTAATGGTGAGTTCAATCATCGCATTTTGCCCTACAAACACAGGTACAGCCTTTAGAAATTGTACTTGGCAATGTAAGAGGTTGCGCCATGTATGTAGCATAGCAATATTGGCGAGCGAGGCGAGTAAAAATGTGAATGCAAACCCCATGCTCAAGGTGTAGTTGATGGAGCCAGCCAGCATCGCAAATAACATCACCATGTAAAGCAAGCCCCAGCGCGTGGGAATAATATAAATATTGCGACTATTGAGAGTAGCCGCTTGGGTGCTAGCTTGAGACACACGCGGCCAGATTTTCCAAAATGGCGTGAATTTAGACGGCTTGATTTTTTCTGCAGTTTGCAATGGCGTTAATACGATAAAAGATTAAGCAATCGCTACCGATTGCAACATCTGCGTTGCAATTTGCTGGGCTTGACCTTCGCCAGAAGGGCTAGCGAGGCGATGTTCCACTACGCTGCTTAATACGGTTTGTATATCTTCAGGCGTTGCATAATCACGCCCGTGGATGGCTGCCCATGCTTGCGCACATTGCTTTAATGCTAAGCCAGCCCTTGGTGATAAGCCTACTGCATAAGTATTACGTGAGTATTGAATTAACGCTTGTAGGTAATCTAGTAGCGGTTCGGAGACGTGAATTTCGCTGATTTGTTGTTGCATTTGCAATAATGTGGCGGCATCTATACAGGGATGCAAGGGCTTGGCACTGATTGTGCTGTTTTGCGTTTGTAGCAATAAACGCTCAGATTGATAATCTGGGTAGCCAATTTCAATACGCATCAAAAAGCGGTCGAGCTGTGATTCTGGCAATGGAAAAGTGCCAATGTGTTGTTTGGGGTTTTGTGTGGCAATCACAAAAAACGGATTTGGCAAAGGATATGTTTTGCCATCTAGTGTGACTTGTTGTTCTTCCATGGCTTCTAGTAGCGCACTTTGCGTTTTAGGCGTGGCGCGGTTAATTTCATCGGCAAGCAATACATTGGTAAAAATTGGCCCAGCGTGAAACTGAAATTGACTAATATGCGCATCGTAAACTGAAACGCCTAAAACATCGGTAGGTAATAAATCATTGGTAAATTGCACACGCCGAAACGCTAACCCCAATACTTGTGCAAGGGTGTGTGCTAGCGTGGTTTTGCCCATGCCAGGCTGATCTTCAATCAGTAAGTGTCCTCTGGCCAATATGCAGGCGAGTGCGAGTTTAATTTGCTGCTCTTTACCAAGAATGACTTGGCTCGTAGCAGCGATAATGGATTGAATTGTTTTTTGCATGGTGTATTTTTTTAGTTAAACAGGTTGAATAAGTGCCTATTTTAGCGATTATATGCTGGGTGGTTGTTTTTGACTCCAGCGAATCAGTACGTAAATTAAGCCTAAAAAGAACGCACCGCCTATCCACATGCCAACCTCTTGCATGGTGGGTGTAGCATCTTGTACAGGCATTACAATCAGCTTACGTAAAAATAACACAAGTACGACTTCAATAAATGTTTCAACCAACAGCTTGCTACCTTGTAAATAACGGATTTCGGCAGAAATTAGCGCAGAAATAGACCATAACAACATGAGAGTACCCAGCGCATGTAAGAAACCGTGCACCAAGTTGTGTGCATAAGCGGCTTGTTGTACATCTTTAAAAAATAGCCAAGTAAACATAATGACTGAAGTAGCAAGTGCCAGACCAATAATAATGTGTGCAAAACCATTGAGCCAAAGCATGGCTTTAATAGCGAGCTTGTTAAGCGGGGCAAACTCTTTGGGAAGCTGGTTTTGCTGAGACATTTTGTAAGCCTTAATGTTAAATAAGTTACATTAGCATATCATCTAATTTTAGCTTTTGTAGTTCTTTCACCAGCCATTGTTGCGCTTTTTCACCTTGGCTGCGCCAAGCTAAGTAGCTCGTTACTTCTGGTTTTGGTTCGGCGACTTGTCTGATGATAAGTTCACCACTGGCAGCATATTTTTCTGCTAGTTTTTTAGGTAAATAGCCAACACCCAAGCCTGCAATCTGCGCTTCTAATTTTGTTGTCATGTCGGGCACTGCAAGTACATCTTGCCCGTTTAAAATGCCAGAAGTGCGCGGTGCTAAGTTGCGTGAGCTGTCAGCTGCTGAAATTGAACGGTAGCGCATAATATCCTGATTTTGTAGTGGTTCAGGCAGTTTTGCAAGAGGGTGGTGCGGTGCAACTGCATAATGAAACTCAATGCTGCCGATGGGTTTTGCAGTGTAGCCGCCGCCAGCAGGCGCATCGCCTGGTGCGCCGAAAGAAATGTCGGCACGACCGTTAATGAGGGCATCCCAGCTGCCGCCATATACTTCACGTAAGAGTTTTAGTCGCGTGCCAAAATTTTGTGCATAAAATTTTTCTATTGTTGGGTAAATTGCACGGGTATTAAATAAATCGCTAATGGCGATGGTGAGTTCAGTTTCTACGCCGTTTGCAACGCGTTTAACGCGTGATTCTAACTCGCTGGCAGCATTGAGTAGTAGCCTGCCTTCGCGCAATAATTCTCCCCCTGCCGGCGTGAGTTCAGCGCGGTGACCGCTTCGATTAAACAAGCTTACGTTTAAATCTTCTTCTAATTTGCGTACGGTGTAAGTGATGGCGGAGGGCACTTTAAACAGCGAATCAGCCGCAGCGGCAAAGCTACCTTTACGTGCAATAGCATCAAGTACTTCAAGTGATTCTAGCGAGAGTTTTGTCATTATGATTTAAGTTCATCAATTATTTTGAATTAATGGTGCAAAATTATTCGCTAACAATTTAGCACTATTAGTATTAGTATGCCAATAAATATTCAAATAATATGAATGATAAAAAAATTTAATCATGAAAAATAGCCAAATTAAACGCAGCCAAGCACGTGGTTTTACTCAATTACCTTGGTTAAAGAGCTATCATTCTTTTTCGTTTGGTGATTATTATGACCCAAATCAGATGCAGTTTTCAGTACTGCGCGTGATTAACGATGACATCATTGCGCCTCAACAAGGTTTTGGTATGCATCCGCACCGCAATATGGAGATTGTTACTTACATGCTTGCAGGTGAAATTCACCACAAAGATAGCACAGGGCAATCTGGGGTGATCCGCGCAGGTGATGTGCAACACATGACAGCAGGGCGCGGTATTATGCACAGTGAAATGAGCGCAACAGAAATTGAAACGCATTTACTGCAAATTTGGATGTTGCCCAACGCGGAGAATTTAGCACCAAGCTATGCGCAACGCCATTATTCAACTGCGCAAAAGCAAAATCAATGGTGCTTGATTGCGGACCCGTATGGTCAAAATGATGCGTTAAAAATTGCACAGCACGCCTTTGTGTATGCTAGCGTGTTGAGTACAAGCACTACGTTGGATTACCCAGTGGCGGTGAACCGTAGCGTGTATGTGCATGTTGCCAAGGGTGAGGTGAGCATCAATGGTGAATCTTTACACACAGGCGATGCTTGGATGGCTGAAGGCGCGGGTGAAGTGAACGTTATTGCTAATCAGGTATCAGAAGTATTGTTGTTTGATTTGCCTTGAGCGGTACAGTAAGTTTTAATGATAAAAATGGAGTAAGTAATGAAAAGTACAGTAAAAAAGTTAAACATTTTGTGGATGAGTTTGGGGTTGCTCGTCAGTGCTGATGCGATTGCTGCGTCTGAAAGCTACAAAATTGATAATGCCCATAGCTTTGCTAACTTTAGTATTCGTCATGTAGTGTCTAAAACTACAGGCACTTTCAATGATGTGACAGGTGTAATTCTGATTGATCGAGACAATCTTGCAAACGCATCGGTAGATGCAAAAATCAATGTGCTGAGTGTGAATACGGGTCATGCCAAGCGTGATGAGCATATTCAGCAAGAAAAGTATTTAGATGCTGCAAAATTTGCAGAAATGCATTTTGTGAGCACTAAAGTTGAAGCCAAATCAGCCACTGAGGGCGTGATGACGGGTAAATTTACCCTGCATGGTGTGACTAAAGAAATTAGTTTTCCTTTTAAAGTGTTAGGGTTTGGCAGTGATCCGTGGGGTGGCGAACGTAGTGGTTTTGAAGCGAGTACAACGATCAAAGCTTCAGATTATGGTTTTGGTTGGGGGTTAAAAAATGGCCCAGTAGGGGATGATGTTGAAATCACTTTGCTGATTGAAGGCGTTAAGAATAAATAATGACAATTTTAGGAGCGCGAAAGATGGCAAATGACTTATTTAGTCCAGTGACCCTAGGTGCAATTCACCTTAAAAACCGTATGGTGATGGCACCACTCACCCGTAACCGCTCTGGTGAACATGGCGTGCCGCAAGCGATTAATGTCACCTATTATGAACAACGTGCCAGTGCTGGGCTGATTATTACCGAAGCCACTCCGATTTCGCTCATGGCGCATGGCTATCCTGCTTTACCTGGCATTTATACCGATGCACAAATTGCTGGCTGGAAAAAAATCACGGATGCTGTACATGCCAAAGGCGGCAAAATTGTTATTCAGCTATGGCATGTAGGTCGCATTTCACATCCGAGTTTGTTGCCAAATGGTGCGCTGCCAGTAGCGCCTTCTGCTATCAAGCCTGCAGGGCAAGCGTTTACCTATCAGGGCTTGCAAGATTACGTCGCGCCGCGTGCGTTAGAAGCAAGTGAGTTACCAGCGATTGTGGCGGATTATGCCCACGCAACTAAGGCGGCTTTGGCAGCAGGTTTTGATGGTGTTGAAGTACACGCGGCGAATGGCTATTTGTTAGATCAATTTCTACGTGATGGCAGTAATCAACGTATAGACAATTACGGGGGTAGTTTTGAAAACAGAAGCCGTTTATTGCTTGAGGTGACAAAAGCCGTCATTGCAGTGGCAGGTGCTGATAAAGTAGGTGTGCGTTTATCGCCAGTTAATCCGTTCAATGACATGAAAGACAGCAACCCACAAGCCTTATTTAATTACGTGGCAAAAGCTTTAAGGCCGCTCGATCTAGCCTATTTACATGTGGTGGAAGGCGGCATTCATGGTGGCGGTGAGGCTGATCCATTCGATTTTGTGACACTACGCAAATTGTATCAAGGTGCTTATATAGCCAATCTTTCATACGATAAAGCGCGTGGTAATGCTGCTATTGCAAGTGGTCATGCGGATGCAATTGCCTACGGTGTGCCATTTATTGCGAACCCAGATTTAGTAGCGCGCTTTAAAGCTGATGCCCCGCTGAATGTACCAGATGTGACTTCTTTTTATGGCGGGTCAGAAAAAGGCTATACCGATTACCCTTTCTTAACCGCTTAATTTTCATCAAAAAACATAGGACAGCTCATGCAAAAACTGGCTATTACACAAGCACCAATAGATTCGACCATTGCGAATCGTTGGAGCGGGCGTGCTTATGACGTAACGCGCAGTGTTTCACACGAACAAGTAATCGCTTTACTGGAGGCTGCAAGATGGGCACCTTCTTGCTATGGTGATCAACCTTGGCGTTTTGTGGTGTGGAATAAAAATACAGATGAAGCAAGTTGGCAAAAGGCATTTGATTGCCTTGCAGCAGGTAACCAAGCTTGGGTGAAAGATGCACCTATTTTAATATTGGTGTGCTCAGATACCTTGTTTAGTCATAATCAGCAAGCAAACCGCTGGGCGCAATACGATACTGGCGCAGCTGCCGAAAACCTGTGTTTACAGGCAAGTAGTATGGGTTTGATGGCGCATCAAATGGGTGGGTTTGATAGTGAGAAAACGCAACATGCATTTGATGTACCTAAACAGTATGTGCCAATGGCGATGATTTCTGTAGGTTATGCGGCTGATGTTGCTACGCTTTCAGGGGATGTTTTGGCGCGTGAAACGGCAGAGCGTAAGCGTAAATCTTTGGGGGAGTTGTTTTTTTACAATGTTTGGAATAATTCAGTTTAATGTACGACATGCCGCCCAGCTTCGTATTCAACTTGATTTGCTTGTTTCACAAAAATAAGTTTTTCCGTTGCAAAACCTAGTGCTTTGGCTTGTGCCATAAGCTCTTGTTTAATGGGGTAGGTGAGTTGCGGTGTGCGTGAAAGTATCCACAGATACGCTTGCCCACTGGTGACCATTGCGTAGTTGTATTGCGGTTTATCTAGCGCAATAATATGGTAGGCACCGTAAAATGGACCAAAGAATGAAACCTTTAACTGTCCTTTGTAGGTGCCATCTGCATTAGCGGGTTCGGTAAAATAAGCTTTACCTTCAGCACTTTTCCAAGATTGCGTTTTAATATCATAGCCGCGGTTAATTACTTTAATTCCACCGTCATTTCGCAAGCTGTAGGTGGCGGTCACTTGCTCTAAATCTCGCTCAAAGCTATGGTCAAGTCGTGCAATTTCATACCAAGTGCCAAGGTATTGGTCTGCATTTACACCGTTGACTGTTTGCATGTTAGCAGGCATCTTAGCCATACATGCGCTTAAAATTAAAGACAGTAAAATCAGTGTTTTTTTCATGATGAAATTATAAAAATACAAAATGCATTAAGCCAATGAGGGCGCAAAATAGGACGACTTTAAGGATGCTTAAGTTCCATTTTACTAACGCCCATAGAGAGAATAGTGTGATGCCTATTGCAAAAAAGTCTAGCGTTGCAAAACTTGAAGTAAAGACATGTTGTGCAAAAGACACTGCAAGACTCACAATCACACCCACCACTGCCGCAGTAATGGCATTTAAAGGTGCGGTGAGTTGAAGATTATTTTTGGTTGACTCAATCAATGGCGCACCAATAAAAATAAACAAAAATGAAGGTAAAAAGGTGAAAAAAGTCACCACGCTTGCCGCCAGCATTCCTGATAAAAACAGGTTGTCTGAGCCAAGCACAGAATGCGTCCAGCCGCCCACAAAACCAACAAAAGTGACCACCATAATCAAGGGGCCAGGGGTGGTTTCACCCAAAGCCAAGCCATCTATCATTTGCTGTGCATTGAGCCAATGATAGTATTCTACCGCACCTTGAAACACATAAGGTAACACCGCATACGCACCGCCAAAGGTAAGTAGGGCGGCTTTAGTAAAAAACCAGCCCATTTGTGTAAGCGTGGTTTGCCAGCCAACGCTTGCAATTAAAACGCTTATTGCTATCAGCCAAACACTCAATCCAGCCGCAAGCCAACGCCAAAATTTACGCCAACTAAACAGTGCATGTGCTGGCGTGGGGGTGTCATCATCTATCACCGCTGCACCATATTGTTTTTTTGAAGCAGCATGGGCGTTATTAAAATTAAACTGGGTAGGAAAATAGGATTGTGCAAAAAATCCCAATAAACCTGCTGCCAAAATAATGGTAGGAAAAGGTAAGTGCAACACTGCAATGGCAATAAAAGCGGTAACCGCCATACTCCATAATATGTGATTTTTAAGTACGCGTTTGCCAATGCGATACGCTGCAAATAGCACAATGGCAACCACCGCAGGCTTAACGCCATATAATATGGCGGCTATTTGCGGTAAATCACCCAAGCGCATATATGCCCAGCTTAAGATAATTAAAATGAGAAACGATGGCAGCACAAAGAGACCGCCCGCCATCGTTTCTCATTTTAATTATCTTAAGCTGGGCATATAT
>JABFSF010000021.1 GCA_013140755.1 Methylotenera sp.
TACTTGGACCTTAAAGAATTTGTAGAAATCCTTAAAGAAGCAAAGCGACTCAATGTCTACGGCTATGCAAACTTAGTTGCCGCACATTTACCATACATTTATGTAACGCTAATTAATTTCCTGCCTAGCGCCAGCTACAAAAAGAATAGAAATTTGAAGTTTTGTTTCTTCTATGAGGCAAAAATACAGTCTTTCGAAGAGCTATGGATCGATAAAGGCTTCTCATCCGACCTTTTTCGAATCTCCTACAGCCGCAGTGCCACCCAGAAGGTAACAAAGATTGACGCAAACACGGACTACCTGAACGAGCCAGCGGCAACCATGACAGATAAACAAAGGGAGTGGTGCTACTCAGCTCTGTGAGCACGACCTTGATCATTCTCCGGCCTGCGAAACTGGTTAATCGAGCGCTATATGTGCCAAGACGCTTCGACTCCAGCCATATCAATCACCGATTTAGCGTACCATTCACTGTCTGTTTGAGTTTAGAGCCATGTATGCCAATTACTTTTGTGTACGACTTGCAGCCTCATATTTTTCTGGCTGATTAGGAATTAATGTGGCAGTGTATGCACGTCTATCAATTATGCATAAAAAATCATATTCGTGACCGCCATCAGGCCCAATTGCACCAGCTTGATTCTGACTAACTAAAATCCCAAACTGTTGGCATGCATTGATAAGCAATTGTCTGTCAATAAGGTGAAGATCATCACGCGATCTAATGGCGGCTAATAGTCTTGCGGCACGCACATGTTTACTTGCATAGCTGCTAATTTTTGATATATCTAAAAAAGTAACACTTGTAGCAATAGTAGTGGCATTAGCAGCTGCAGATTGAATCACCGCACCATGCACATTGGTAGTAAATTCAAATCCACTAGGCCTTAATATAAAAATATTTTGACTATTTACAATATAATCAAAATCATTATCCAGTCGAAAAACTGGCGTGTCCATTAAAGTTAAAACACCACCATTGATCACGGTAAGTTTTGACTTTATTACACCTTTAAACTGGGCAGCCCTGCGAAATGCAAACAGCTTTCTATGTTGATTATCTGTAAATACAGCATAGTAATACTCTAATTCAGAAATAGAACCTAAAGCATTAACGTCACTTGGTAAATTCTGTAGACCTATTGTAGTTACTAAGTCAGTCACATATGCAGTGGTAAGTGGTAATTGTAAATGCTCTTCAGAGCTATATTTTTCAGCTGGGCTAAACAGTGGTAAATTTTGTACTGTAGCTGGCAACCCTAGCTTTTGCGTCGTCGCTAGCAACATAGCTTTTAATTCGTCTTGTACTTGTAGATTGATAGGTATCTGTATGTGCCTGGCATTTTGACCTTGATCGTTCTCAAAGTAACCAACTAGCGTTGTAAGAACTACGTTATTTTGGTCAAAATTCATATATCTACCTAATCTAGTTATCAAAAAGTAAAAAGTCAGTAATGCGTAATGGCGTTATTGTCGAGTTTGTTGCAAACCTGTCCTTACGTGTTATCAAAACATGTTTTACGGAGAACCCTCCGTTTGCTGGATTGGCTTCTATAGTTAAAATCCGATAACCAAATAGTGCTAGCCAAAAGTTCATATAGTAAAGCTCCATATGATAAAAAATGTAAACGATAAATATCAGTGCGCATAATGCGGAATATAAATCGTTTATAGAGCTAAAGCTTGCTTGATATAAGGGTATTAACATGGCAAAAATATAAGTTAATAATTGCTCCTTATTATCTGTAAAGGTGTAAATAGTTATATTCTTTCTGTCATTATTACGTTTCGCAATATACATTCTGAATAATAAATAACAGTTTGGAGCGAACGCCAAAAAAATAAAAGATGGAAAATAAATTTCAAATGGAATTACTCCCACACCACGTATCGCCAGAAGAATAAACAATGGCGACATGCATGCAAGAACAAGTAAAAAACGTATCAATTCCATCGTATGCTATAGCTTTTTAGAGCATGTTAACCATAAAAATATACTCATTCTACACAGAATAAAGAGATCACAGTGTTAGATTGATCAACTGATCAAAATAGCAGAGCCGTACTGGCGGTTTAACTAAAGCTCACCAGTCATGATATGTGTTATCGAGTTACAAAATAGGCTTAGTTTGCCTCATCCACTCTCGAATTGTTGTCAAATCATCCCAGTCTACTGTAATCCCTAAACTGCCATTATCATTGATTACTTTGAGCCGATTTTGATCCTTAGTTAGAAATAATACTTTGCCATAGTACTTTGGTTCTCTGCGTGCTTTGCGACTGGCGTCCTTAACATTTTCCTTTGTCTCAATTAATCGAGTTATAGGCTCATCACTCGGCACGTGCGACATACAAACCACAAAGTCAGGGTAAAAATAGTGCTTATGGTCACCACGGACTATTCTTACTGCATATTGCTTGTTATCAGGGTTGCGATGCCACCATTCTACGAAGTCAGCGCGATCCAGAGCTTTAGCAAACTCCAGCTCTTCACCATTAAGCTTCGATTTCCAATCAAACCGGGCGATACTCAACTCTTTTCCATCAAAAACAAATTTTTTATCTGTTAGCCAAGCACGCTCTTCCATCAATAAAGTAGCATCAATTTGGTCAAGATCACCTTCAGAAGGAGGTAAAACACCATAAATATTTTTTCGTGATGGAACTAAGCTCAAATCAACAGGAAAAATCATCATTTCTGGTAATGGATCTGCATCTTCTAGAGTCGTATACTCGGCAATAATGCTTTGCATTAGCTCTGAGATCGACGTTGCTTCTCGTCGTATTACCCAATATGCAGCGTCTCGCGCATAACGTTTTAAATCAATATCGCTAGGACGCTGGTCGTAATCAATGTCATCGAAAGACTCATCTATTAAATCGTATAAGCGACGTGCTAGTACATCAACAATAATGCGAACATCGGCATCCTCCACTTGTGGTAAAGCACGTAATATATCAATCGCTTCACGACTTAAAGCAGCGCGATTTGTAACAATCTGAACCTCCTCTTCAAAACGCTCTCCTTGTGTAAGTTCTGTATGAACCTCTTTTTCTTTAAGTCGATTAAGTGCTGCACGTACGGCATTACGTTTTAGCTCATCAGAAATCTGCAATCTTGTTGCCATTACTTCGGACACTTTTGCCATGTCCTGCAATTCTGGACGAAGCTCACGCTTAAGCGCTAAAGGGAGGTTGCGTACCAGATTTTTCAATGCATAGGCGCGAATGCTTTTGCTTGAAAGAGCTTCTAGCAACTCAAACTTAGAGGTCGGTATATCATATTTAACAGCAGATGCTGATGTGTTGAAGGTAGATGGCCGCATTTCATCAAGAGCATCATCATTGTTTAAAAAGTCTGATTTCCCAAACAATGATTGCTGTGGGCCACTTGTGATGATTGGGTTTTCCATTTTTTCGAGCGTAGTACGCGCTGTAACAACCGGCAATGGCATGTCATACATTAAAGGTGGCTGATTTGATTCACGATTAGTATAAACCGTGGCACCAGAAGCCATCTGACGAGCCGTTAGCTTTTCAGTTTGCCCTTCTAATTGGCTTTTCACTGAGGAACTTGTTTGTACTGCTACCTCGAATCCTTGTTGCGCTTCAGCATCAGCTAAATATATATAAGCCGTATCGAATTCAGCAGGAATTTGTTGTGGCTTAGGGTAGGCTTGTCGAATAGATCTAGAAACACGCATCACTCGACCAATAAACTGCATTGCAAAATCCGCATCATTAACAGTCTTTGTTGATGCCAGTACGAACGCTCGCGGTGCATCGAAACCTGTGCCAGCAGACTGTTTAAAGATAAGAACTTCCTTACTACTGTCGTTGGCGATTGCTGCCATCAATACTGGATCAGGGTCATCGGAAGAATGTTTACCAATAACTCCAGGATGAACATTACATAATTTAATTAAATTTTGCTCAGCCTCTTCAACGCTTCCAGCACCATTTGCCACTTGAACCAATAACAACGGTGTTAAAGGTATTCCAGCAACTTGCAGTTGCTGTTTAATTCTTTGGGAGCGTTTCCACGCTTGCTTCAGTACAGTACATTTAAGATCGGCGATAGTCTGTACGCTTTTACGTAAGTCATACACTACGGCTTCGATATAACGCTTGTTTAAACGTGCATTCACTACCTCATCACGGCTAACAGAAAAGGTTTCAAATGCACTTTTACCTGCCTGCTGTAAAAACTCTAGTAATCTAGCATCCTTAGGTGTTGCTGTTGCCATAATCAAATAGTCAGCAGCAAGCCAGTGCGCAAATTTGCCAAATTCTGTAGTTTTATCAAGCCCAATATGAGCTTCATCAACAACTAAACCAATATTGAGTCCAGATGATCTTGCACGTATTACATACTCAGCTAATGTGCGCGTATTGTCATCCCCGTCAGCGTTATATCCAGCATTTCGGTCACGAGCTTTCGACACACCCTGTGCTGTTGACAGCAATACCATACCAGCCTTTGCATCTTGGTTACGTCCGCGGGCTAGCATTACTGGCACTAATCCTGAACAGTTAGAGGCTATTGCATCTTCAGTTTGCTGAACTAAATTGATAAACGGTACAAACCACAGCCATATAGTTGGTTTTGCCGCGCCAACAGCCTCTAGAACACGAGAAATAATAAAGGTCTTACCTGAGCCTGTTGGAGCCCTCAGTAAGCAAGGGGGAGCAGAGCTACCCAGTATTACTCGAGACATCCCTTTTATAAGTTGAAACTGAAATTCCTCTGGCTCAATTGCTAAGGATTGCGGAGAGATTATATCAATTGTCATAATCAGCACCTTGTACAAACATTAGGCTATCTATAAGGCTGTAACAATTGGCCTGAACGCCATTTGAGGATAGTTGCTCTTGCAAGCTTTCTGGGCGATTGCAGTATATTGCTAGTTTTGAAACAGCATGGTTACGCGTCCAGTTGAGAATTTCTTGAACGGTGTATTCATTCACTTCGTTACATATTAAAAAGTCGCAATCATCTATACGTCCAAGCAGTTTAATTGATCCTTCTGGTACAGGCATTGCTACTTGAAACCGCCTTAATGCCAATAATTGGAAAGAGTGCTTAGGATCTAATTCAAAGTGCAAATCAGCAACCTCCATTTTTTCCAATTGGATATAGGCAAACTCTCCGCCTTGTATAGATGAATAGCCAGGCTTTTGATTGTATCCTTGAATAACACGTCGCATTCGCTCAGCACAAACATCTCGGCATATATTTTTATTGGGTTCTTTATCATTTGATTCTGTGCTTGAGCAAAGAATAAAGCTACGTTGCCCCTTATCATCTGCGTTAAGCTCTAGTACAGCCTGACCTGTTGTACCCGAGCCTGCGAAGAAATCAAGTATTATGTCTTGAGGTTTGCTAGCCTGTTTTAGCAACTCCTTTATAAGCGCAGGTGGTTTAGGGTAACTAAAAACTCGTGATCCGAAAACCTCTTGTATTACTTCTGTACCAGCACCCGCATTGGGTGACACTAAAATATGTATATCATCCTCATCTAACTGTTCATTAGCTCTTGAAATCCAAGAGCTAAGAGGATTTACATAACTATTTAAGTCACTCCAATGTTTCTTAAATCCAGGACGTCCAAATCCCACTGGTTTTCCGACCCAAAATTCAAGGTTCGGTGTGTCCTCTGAGATTAAAGGTTTTTTGCGCTTTGGAGTAACGGGCACATCACCTTTTTTAATCGCCAGTTTTAACTCTTCAAGCGTATTCCAAATCACAACTCGTTCATCTTCTGAATTGGGGAATATAATTTTTTCTTCCCGAATCCAATGTTCCATAGAACCAGAGCGGATTCTAGCAATATCTTCTATTATTTTTTCAGATGCGTATGCCCATACTCGATCTGGGTCGCATGGATACCAAAATCCATTTTTTGGATTCTGCAAAGGATAGAAAAAACCTGCTCGTTCGAAACGATCTGCATTTACAGTTAGAGGGTCAATGTTCCAAGGACCTCGAGGATCATTATCGCGATTTTTATATTTTTTTGTTGATTTTGATGAGCCTTGAAAAGAAAATCCCTCTCGACCATAAACAAGTACATGCTCATGAACTTCACTTAAATTGCTTTCGGTTCTACTTGTTGAGTCTTTGGTTCTCCAAACAAGTGAACCTATTCTCATGCCTGGAAATATTTCATCCATTAATAGTTCTAGTCGCGCGCGATTTTCATCATTGATAGATACCATTATTACCCCGTCTGGGGTAAGTAAATCACGTGCAAGAGTTAATCTCTGGTAAAGAAACTCTAACCATTGTGAATGTCTCCAACGGTCATTTTTCCCAACATAACTGTCGTTGTACACCCAGTCTTTATTGCCAGTATTGTAAGGAGGGTCAATATAAATTACGCGGATTTTCCCCGCATGTGTAGTATTAAGTAATCTTAATGAGTCAAAGTTATCGCCCTCAATAATAAGATTACGATGAGGAGTGTCTGCCGCCATTTCTTTTGAACGGCAACTTAAATCAGAAATTAGCTTAGGTAAAACTAGGTTTGCATTTAAAGCATTGTCGCGCTCAATTTGGTTATGTTCCCAATACAATCCAAGTTTTTGTTTGGTTAGGTGCTGAACAAGAAGACGGCGAAGTTCACTTGCATTTAAACTATTAAGAGAATTTAGTAAATTAGATGAACTATTGGAAGCAGTAGTGTCTAAAAA
>JABFSF010000133.1 GCA_013140755.1 Methylotenera sp.
ATTATCTAAGCTATTGCCAGTCGCATTTAAATTAGATTTACCTAATAATATTAAATTTTCAACATTTGGATTAAGCGTTAAGTTATAAGAAATGGTCGTACGAATTAAATCTACCCCTTGATTTGTAGCTTCTATCACTAAATCATTTTTATGATCAATGTAGTAAACATCATCACCTTGCCCACCAGTTAAACGATCTGCCCCAGAGCCCCCATCTAAGGTATCACTTCCACCCCCACCCTCTAAGGTATCATTAGCTGCACGTCCATATAAGGCATTATTAGTCCCATCGCCCTTAAGAATATTGCTGGCGTTATTGCCTGTACCATTGTGATTACCATTACCAATCAAAGTGAGATGCTCAAGATATGCACCTAAGGTGTAAGTAATACTAGCACGCACTTCATCAGCTTCGCCTGCAAGACGACTGGGCTCAACCACACGATCAAGCAATTGATCAACAAAATAAATGTCATTTCCAAAGCCCCCAGACATTTTATCAGTGCCTGCACCGCCATTTAAAACATCATTTCCTTTACCGCCAACCAGATAATTATCCGCTTGATTTCCTATGATTTGATCATGACCATTACCGCCTATTGCGTTTTCAATCACAACATTATTAGCAATTGTGAAACCACCCACAATGCCATCTACGTGAGAGATATATCCGCCAGCATTCTCTCCCACCAATGGTGCTGCATTTAGGTTAATAGTGGCATTTCCATGAGTGCCATTTGCTGAGATAGTGTCTTTTCCACCAGCATCCCAAATACAAGACCAGTAAGCTCCGCTACCATTAAATTTAGGCAGAAAATAAAGATTATTTCCTGTGTTGTAATGCATATTTGCGCCGTAAATCAGCTGAATAGCCGCAATATCAAATGCCATAGGTGTGGCAGCTAATCCATATGAAACATCAATTAGTGGAGATGGTTGCTTAATCCAACCATCGTTATAAGACATAATAGTAAAAACACCTTGATTTAGGTCATGAGTACCATAACTTGCAAAGGGGCTATTCACCCCAGGGAAAACTGAAGATCCGCCACCATCATCGTGTGGATGGGCCAAGCCTAATCCATGCCCGATTTCATGCACCAAGGTATTAAAACCCATACCGCCTACTTGCAAGCCTAACTTAGTCCAACCGACACCATCATGGTTCAGTACGCCATACAACGGCTCAGTTCCAGCACTATCTGGCACGTCATGAAAACCTAACACCTGACCAAACCCAGCATCATAAATCTTTTGCATGTGTGAATTTGAAATATTGTAGTACTGGATATTACTTTGCGCATAAGTTGGCACTTGTGTAAAAGTAATATTTGCCACATTAGACCATGTTTTTAAAGCATTCTTGAGTGCATTTAACTCAAAGTTTAGCCAGCCATCACCCACTACGTCTGGCTGTTCCTCATACAACTGCCCCACCGATGCAGACCAACTCACATGCGTAGTGCCGCCCAAACCGTCCGACCACGACCCACCCCAAATTAAACTATCAAGGTAAATATTGCCAGTCGGTTGGTTTAAAGGGTAATCAGGATTAACAGAAGCCATTTTTAGTTTAAGTAAATGTGAATGTAAGTGTCACTCTAACATTTTTTAAAAATCTTTACATCATCGACAGAATTCCATGCAAGCTTCATCGCTTTACCAGATATGTGCCATAGTTAGGAATGGTAAATTGTCATTAATCTTCACTAGACGACGTTGTAAATGATATGATTTATGCTAGTCTGTCTCTAATTTATAATCACAACCTCTCAAAACACATGCAGTTTGGTATTGTACAAAAAATCAAGCAAGTGAAGCTTCAATGGTGGCATGCATACATGTTCGCTATCTTACTGGGGCTAGGCATTGGCGGTACTTTAACGCTGAATACCATGCACAGTGAAGATTCAAAAATGCGTAGTGAGTTATTGCTAAAACTACAAGTCATTGAAAAGTCATTAAGTTGGCCTGAGCTAGATAAGCAGTCAGCCTCATCATTTAATATGACAACGCCAGAATGGCAACATTTAAAAAGAAAACTACAGCAAGTATGCAAAGTAACACCCGATTGCAAATGGATGTATCTGATGTATCAAGACTCCGAGCATCATATTCGATTTGTATTTGATACGTTAGAGGAAGATGACCCTAATTATTCGCCTCCTAATAGCGTGTATGATGATGCAACTCCTGCACTTAAGGCACACTTTCAAACAAGTAAAAACTTCGTAGAGGGTCCTGAACAAGACACTTGGGGAATTTGGGTTAGTGCCTTTGTGATGCATTTACACCCGAGTAGTGATGCGATTGACGTTACACTAGGCATTGACATTGATGCTAAAAATTGGCAAACCAGCATCAATCATACTGTTCTCACACCCATCATTGCAACAATTGCATATTTAGCGTTAATTCTTTATTTGCTACTCTTACATATGCGCGAGCTCTCCAAAAAAGAGAGCATACAATCTCAAGCAGATGCGCTTTACAACCACGCACACTATGACAACCTTACTGGTTTAGCCAACCGCATACTTTTTGAAGACAGAGTAAAACAAGTTGCTAGTATGGCTCAGCGCACATCTAGTGCGTTTGCCGTATTATTTATGGATTTAGACGGCTTTAAATATGTGAACGATACGCATGGTCACTCAGTTGGTGACAATGTACTCATCGCTACCGCAAAAATAATTTCTGAAGCCATTCGCGCAGAAGACACCGTAGCTAGATTTGGCGGTGATGAGTTTGTAGCCTTACTGCCTAGAATTCAATATAAACAACAAGTGTATCTCGTTGCACAAAAGCTCATTGATAGCCTTAAAGCACCCATTGAAATCAACAACCAGTCACACCAACTAGGTCTATCTGTGGGCTTTGCGATTTATCCCAATGACACTGACGACCTAAATCAGCTGATTTTATTAGCAGATGCTGCGATGTATTTAGCAAAAAAAGACGGTAAAAACCAAGCAAGAAGTTGCGCTGACTTAGCAACATCAACCTCATCTACGTGATTTTAATTTCTGAAACTGAATATGAACTCACCGCAATTCGTGCTCAAGGCGCAGGTGGGCAGAATGTCAATAAAGTTTCATCAGCAATTCATTTGCGCTTTGACATTACCCATTCATCATTGAGTGATTGGTTAAAAGCGCGTCTGCTGCACTTGAAAGATAATCGCATTACTGAGGCTGGTATATTGGTGATTAAAGCGCAACAATATCGCACGCAAGAGGCCAATAAAAGAGATGCTATTAAACGCTTACATGAAATTATCAATGTGGCAAACATTGTTAAACCAACGCGCTACGCTACCCGCCCAAGTTATGGTGCAAAGCAACGCCGCCTTGAGGGCAAAAATCAGCGTAGCCTTCTTAAGCAATTACGCGGAAAAATCAGTGCTGGGGATTAAAAAGGTAAAAATAATGCCGTGGCTAAATTTTGCACCACACGCGAAATAAGCCGTTGTGATTTTTCTGCCAGTGCAACAGCGTATAAATCTGTGCGCCCAATCATTTTGCCAAACTCTCGTTCAAACGATAGATTTTTATCTTTCTCATTCACTTCGTTAGTTAATAAATACAATGCACCGTTTTGATCACGAGCATTGGATAACTTCCACACGGCAATTTCAATATTTCTAGCCATGTTGTAAATACGCTGTGGATCCAAACTATCGGTAAAATAAAAGTCTGTTTTATCGTTGTGCGCTTTGAGCAGCATGGTCTGCAAACCTACAATAAATGCCAGCACTCTGTCGCCCTCAAATTCTGGCTTAAACGCTAAGAAAATAGCCTCAGTATCTTGCTTCTGTTGGATTTCTTCAAACTGGTAGCGATGTTGTGCGCCACCTTCAAACACCCATTTCGCCATTTTTTCAGCATCATCTGAGGTGCTTTTTTGCAACTCGCGCGGGTTACGTTTGTATAGCTTAAGCATTAAGGTGCGTAAGCTTTCCATATTTTCTTTAATTTCTACATCGGCCATCCGATCAAAATCAGCTTTTACCAGTTGATTAAACGTCGTGCGATCTTCTTTTTCTGGCACAGTTTTGTGTGCTGCACTTGGCTGTAAAGGTTGATTATGGCTAGCACATGCCGATAAAAGCAATATCACAAAAAATAGTGCCAAAGTTAATGTGTGTTTTTGCATGACATTACCTAATCACTTTATCATTAGATTTGACGTACGCGCGTTTTGGGGAATACTGCGCTAAATGTACTTCCCTCACCTAGCTTACTTGTCACCTCTAAGCCTGCTTGATGCCGAGTCAAAATGTGTTTCACAATCGCCAGCCCCAAACCTGTGCCACCTGTTTCACGGCTGCGGCTACGGTCAACGCGATAAAAGCGCTCTGTAAGACGCTCAATGTGATGCGACTCGATACCAATACCATTATCACACACGCTAAATATCGCTTGCTTGCCACGTAATTGCCACTTTAATAAAATTGCACCTCCCGCAGGGGTATAACGGATGGCGTTGCTGACTAAATTGCCTAATGCGCTTTGCAATTCATCTACAGACCCCGCCAAATTAACATTAGAGGCAATCTCAGCATCAATCCTATGTCGTCCTTGACTGAGTGCTCTAGCGTCATTCAAGAGCATATTGACCATATCAGACATGTTGATTGTCTGGTCTTCAGGCAATTGCACATTGCTTTCAATTTGTGAGAGGGTGAGCAAGTCTTCAATTAAACGACGCATCCGTGTCGTTTGCTCATGCATCATATCAAAATAATGACGAATACTTTGAGGAATCGTCCCCTCCATATCTGACAGCGTTTCTATAAAACCACTGACTACGGTGAGCGGAGTGCGTAGCTCATGCGAAACATTTGCAATAAAATCACGTCGCATCGCATCTACTTTTTCTACCTGCGTCACATCCCGACAAATGAGTAATTTATATTGCTCAGCCAGCGGAATTAAAGAAATTTCTAGGCTGACCTCTTGCCTATGATGCTTAAGCCTAAAGGGTGCTTGATAAACTTCGTGATACAAATAAGCAATAAAATCGCTGTTTCTAACCAAGTTGAAAATAGGGATATGCTGATCTGTTTTTAAATTGATGCCAAGCTGGTTTTCTGCATGTTGCGTACACCACTCTATTTCATTTGAAGCATTCAACACCACCAAGCCATCAGGTATCGCATTGGCAGTAATATCAAAACGCTCGAGTGCGGCATTCAATTCTGTTTGCTTAGTCTGATTGATACGCTCATATCTAAGCAAGGCGGTGTAAACGTCTTCCCAAACACCTGAACCCTCAGGAACATCATTAAGAGTAGGCTTGTGAAGCCAAAGATATAACTGCTGCAACCAATAGCAATGTCCAGCTAAATAAACGAGCAACCCAATAATATACGCCACTAACGCGATTACCAGACCACTCATCATCCATACAAAAATACAGATAACGCTTAAGGTGGCAATGTAAGCCAAGGCTTTCCAGCGCAAATCTAACACAAGTAAACTTTATTAAATAAATTCATGCCCTGAATTATAACGGGATTTTGTCTGACTTGATTTTTTGAATTCAATCATCTCAAACGCTGCAACAAAAATGTGATTAGCTTAAGTTGCTAAGTATGTTGTACGGATAAACGATAGCCCGAACCACGCACGGTTTGAATGAGGTCTTCATGCCCAGAAATCGCCAGCGCATTACGTAAGCGGCGGATATGTACATCCACGGTACGATCTTCTACAAATACGCGATCACCCCATACTTTATCTAGTAACTGACTGCGCGTATGCACCCGCTCAGCATTGCTCATTAAAAAGTGTAACAACCTAAACTCTGTTGGACCTAAATCAATGTGAGTTTGATTGCCTGTCACTCGATGCGTAATGGGATCTAAACGCAACCCTCTGAGCTCTATAGGGTCATCTGTCATTTGAGGCGCGCGCCTTCTTAACACCGCTTTTATACGCGCATTTAACTCACGCGGGCTAAATGGTTTGGTCACATAATCATCTGCGCCAACCTCTAACCCTCGCACTTTGTCATACTCTTCACCGCGTGCCGTGAGCATAATAATAGGGATTTCTTTAGTATGTGCTTCTGACTTTAATTTACGCGCAAATTCTAAGCCATTCATACCTGGCAACATCCAATCTAATAAAATTAAATCAGGGGTCATTTCGCGCATGAGATTTTGTGCAATTTCTACACTTAAAGCACGAATCGCATTGTGTCCTGCTTGTGTAATATTTAACGCTAATAGCTCTTGAATGGCGGGTTCATCTTCTACCACTAATATATTGGCTGGCATGTGCTTTTTCACCTTACTTAAAGTTGGCTGACAAAAGTTTGTTTCAGATTTAGTTTATGATGATTGTGTGACAATTTAATGACAGTATTCAAAATGCTTTTAATTAAACCTATACATATATTTGCCATTTTTTACATTTTGTTACACCATACAATACATTAAACACCCCCACACTATCAAACGCGCTAAGAAAGTTAGAAAATGGCTGATTTTTTATCAAAAGAACATATTACCGCAGATGCAAATTTTAATCGCTGGTTGGTTCCACCTGCGGCATTAGCAGTTCATTTATCCATTGGCATGGCGTATGGCTTTAGCGTATTTTGGAAGCCACTTGGCAATGCCTTAATGGGTGACGATGGTAAGCCATTAGCCGCTTGTGCAGCAGGTGCTACAACATTTGGGGAGAAATTAAGTGGCACACTACGTGCGCTTACCGCCACAGACTGTAATTGGACGCAGTTTGACTTAGGTTGGATGTACACATTATTTTTTGTATTACTCGGCTGTTCCGCCGCATTATGGGGTGGCTGGCTTGAGCGCGAAGGTCCGCGCAAAGCAGGCTTGGTTTCAATGTTGTGTTGGTGCGGTGGCTTGCTAATTTCAGCCTTTGGTGTTTATTCGCACCAATTGTGGATGATGTGGCTAGGGAGCGGTGTTATTGTGGAATCGGCTTAGGCTTAGGCTATATTTCACCTGTATCAACGCTGATTAAATGGTTTCCAGACCGTCGCGGCATGGCAACAGGCATGGCGATTATGGGGTTTGGCGGTGGCGCAATGATAGGCTCACCCTTGGCCACTAAGTTAATGGGCGCATTTGCTACGCCAACAGAGGTAGGCGTTTGGCAAACCTTTGTCGTGCTAGCTCTCCTCTATTTTGTGTTTATGTTATGGGGCTCACTCAGTTACCGCGTACCCCCTACAGGCTGGAAACCCGCAGGATGGAGACCACCGCCCGCCAAAGCTAATGCCATGATTGCAAACAAGCATGTACATCTAAAAAATACACACAAAACCCCGCAGTTTTGGCTACTATGGTTAGTGCTATGCATGAATGTATCAGCGGGCATTGGTATTATTGGTGCGGCCGCACCCATGTTGCAAGAAACCTTTGGCGGTGCACTGATTGGTCAACCAGAGGTTGGCTTTGCTGAAATTAAATCTAATGAAAATCTCACCAAAGCAGCTGCAACAGTGGGAGCTGGTTTTGTGGGCTTGATTTCACTCTTTAATATTTTTGGGCGTTTTGCATGGGCAACCTCTTCAGATAAATTAGGTCGCAAACGCACTTATTACATCTTTTTTACACTAGGCGCACTGATGTACTGTGCTGCTACTTATGTCGCAGGCTTTAAGTCATTAGCCTTATTTGTGGCAAGTTTTTGTATCATCGCCTCCATGTATGGGGGCGGCTTTGCAACAATTCCTGCTTATTTGGCCGACATGTTTGGTACACAGTTTGTAGGTGCAATTCATGGTCGCCTACTCACTGCATGGTCCACTGCAGGCATTTTAGGACCTGTCGTTGTCAATTACATGCATGACACACGCCTTGAAGCAGGAGTGCCTTTTGATCAAGTTTACGCACCTATTTTTTTAACCCTAGCCTTATTATTAGGTATTGGGTTTATTGCCAATTTTTTAATCACACCTGTTGCTGATAAGTACTTTATGACAGATGCTGAGCTTGCAATGGAGCATAAGCTTGCACATGATAAAGCACTCAATAGTGATGAAAAAAAATCCAGCAATAACACGCCTACTCATGGAGATCAGCAGATGCTGGTCATCATTGCTTGGCTGTTAGTACTTATTCCCATTACTTATGGCGTGTGGAGTACGATTCAAAAAGCATGGGCTTTATTTCAATAAGGTAATGCTCGGTGTTGCGGTGGATATGCGGTAAAATAGGGGTATTAAACGCAATCATAGAGAATAACAAGGTTCAATATCATGAGAGAAATCGACAAAAACTTAAATGGTGCCAATATGCAAATTGGCATCGTATTATCAAGATTTAACAACAACATTGGCGACGGTTTGTTAAGCGCATGTACTAGTGAGCTGTTGAAACTCGGTGTGGCAAGTGAGGCAATCACCATTGCCACGGTACCTGGCGCACTAGAAACTCCACTTGTATTACAACACATGGCGTTAAGCGAGAAGTATGACGCACTGATTGCTTTAGGGGCTATTATCCGTGGTGAAACCTACCACTTTGAAGTCGTTGCGAACGAGTCAGCACGCGGGATTTCTGAAGTACAACTCAATACTGGCATACCTGTAGCCAATGCTATCCTTACCACTGAAGATGACGACCAAGCCATTGCTCGTATGCATGTTAAAGGGGCTGAAGCCGCACAAGTAGCAATTGAAATGTGCAACTTAGTTAGGACATTATGAGCGACCAAAAAATCCCTGTTACTAGCCTAGTTGCTGAAAATATAGTTACGCAAAAAAATGAAAAAGCGCACGACTCATCACTTAAAAAAAAAGGTAGCCAAAATCGTAGAAAATCACGCGAACTCGTGATGAAAGCTGTTTATCGTGGCATGTTAAACCAATCTGAATTGTCACAAGTTTTTAAAGACATGAAAGATGACCCTGACTATAACAAAGCAGACGAAGCTTACTTTAAGCAACTTTTAGAAAGTGTGACTGTGCATTTAAGTGCCATTGACGCACAGCTCGTGCATTTTACCGACCGCACAATTGCAGAGCTTAGCCCAATAGAGCACGCGATCTTGCGTATTGCAGGATGCGAATTAATGTATGACTTAAGTATTCCATACCGCGTAGTGATTAACGAAGGGGTAGAGCTCGCAAAAATATTCGGCGGCATTGACGGACATAAATACATTAACGGTGTGCTTGATAAATTTGCAGCAAGCGTGCGCACCCACGAGGTGCAAGCAATCCGCACCCAATAAGGCTTTTGTAAAGCCAATTAACCAAGTGTTATAAGAAAGGTGATGAAATGAAACAAAGCTTTTGGAAGACTGACTGGTTTATCGCATTGATACTCTCACTTGGCTTTTTATTAGCCACCAATAGCACTTTTTTGCAAAGCCTAGAGCGTGTTGCTTATGATTTAGGGGTTAAAGCAAGTCCCCGAGAAGCTGGTAACAATATCGCAATTATTGCCATTGACGACCAAAGTATTGCCAACATTGGTCGTTGGCCTTGGTCACGTGAAATTCATGCCAACATGATAGACAAACTATCAAAGAGTCATGCAAAAGTCATTGGGCAAACCGTCTATTTTTTAGAGCCTCAAATTGACCCAGGCTTGAGCTACATCAATAAAATTGCGGAGCTTCTAAGTACCACAACCACTACTCCTTCAGCAGGCTCAAACACTGTAGAAGCACCTGCACCCGAAATGCCTCCCTCAGACACTTTGTTGAAGCTCAATACAACGATTAAAGAAGCACAATCAGCACTGAATACCGATGAAAAACTTGCCACAAGCATCAAAAACGCTGGAAACGTAGTATTAGCAATGCCATTCACCATTGGCGAGCCACAAGGCAATCTAGATAAACCCTTACCCGAGTATATCGCTAACAATGCACTTACGCACATCAGCGATAAAATCAATGCTGAAGAAAATGGCTTACTACCTATTCCAACAATTTCAGTCATCCCTCCTATTGCTAGCATAGGCAAAAATGCTGCCGCGATTGGCCACCTAAATGCCAACCCAGATGTTGATGGTGCAATTCGTGCAGAACCTTTAGTGTTAGGGTTTTACAATCAATACTATCCCTCACAATCCTTACAAATTGCGGCTAAATATCTGAACTTAAACCCCAAAGAAGTTGAGGTACGCCTAGGTGAAGGGGTAAAACTAGGAAAACTGAACATTGCAACCGACAGTGCTTTGCAAATGAATACTTTTTTCTACGCCAATAAAAATGGTGCCTCTGCATTTAGCACTGACTCATTTTTTGATGTTTACAGCGGAAAAATTCCCGTTGAAAAATATCAAAATAAAATTGTACTCATTGGCATGGCGGCCACGGCAGATGGCAGCGATAACCAAGTAACCCCCATCTCATCAAGCATGAAGCCCATTGAAACGCTCGCTCATTCAGTTGCCAGCATTCTTAATGAAGATTTCTTCGTAACCCCTGCATGGGCAATTTGGGCGCAATTAGCAGCTTGGTTAGTAATTGCACTTTATCTAACCCTGATATTGCCACGATTAAAAGCTGGGCTTGCTGCCATTACAACACTGGCTTTATTTAGCATCTTGCTGATAGCACACTTCATCTTAATGACACAGCAAGGCTTGTGGCTACAATTGATGATGCCTGCTGTGCTACTACTGGTTGGTCACGGCTTACTTACAACTAAACGCTTCTTGATGACAGAAAAAGGCAAAGCAAAATCAGACTCTGAATCCGCAGAAAGCAACCGTAATTTAGCCCTGATGTTCCAAAGCCAAGGGCAACTAGATATGGCCTTTGACCGCTTTCGTAAATGCCCTGTAGATGAGAGCGTGATGGATGGCTTATATAATCTAGGCTTAGATTTTGAGCGCAAACGTCAATTCAACAAAGCTGAGTCAGTCTTCGCGTATATGTCATCTCACAACCCTAAATATAAAGATTTAGAGCAACGTATATCACGTTCACGCGCCATGGCTGAAACCGTTATTCTTGGTGGCGCAGGGGTTCGTAGCAACGCCAGTACATTAGTGCTCAATGATGCTGCGGTTGAAAAACCCATGTTAGGTCGTTATCAAGTAGAAAAAGAACTGGGTAAAGGTGCAATGGGTGTGGTCTATTTAGGACGCGACCCTAAAATTAGCCGCGTTGTGGCGATTAAAACCATGGCACTATCACAAGAATTTGAAGAAGATGAATTAGCGGATGTCAAAGCTCGCTTCTTCCGTGAGGCGGAAACCGCAGGGCGGTTAAATCACCCTAACATTGTCACTATTTACGATGCAGGTGAAGAACACGACCTTGCTTATATTTCAATGGAATTCTTGAAAGGTAAAGACTTAGCACCTTTCACAAAACCAGACCACTTATTGCCCATCAATAATGTGATGAACATTATTATTAAAGTAGCCGATGCCCTTGATTATGCGCATACGCAAAGCGTAGTTCACCGCGACATTAAACCTGCCAATATCATGTATGAGGCAGACTCAAACACCATTAAGGTCACCGACTTTGGTATTGCAAGAATTACCGACTCATCCAAAACCAAAACAGGTATGGTACTTGGCACACCAAGTTATATGTCGCCAGAGCAATTAGCAGGTAAAAAAATTGATGGGCGTTCAGATTTATTTTCGTTAGGAGTGATGTTGTATCAAATGACAACAGGTCAACTTCCCTTCACAGCAGAATCAATGGCCTCACTGATGTTTAAAATTGCCAATGAACCTCATGCAAGTGCCAGCAGCATTAACCCAAGTATCCCAGACTGTTTAAATCATATTATTGATGTCATGCTAGCAAAAGATGCAAATGAACGTTATCAAACAGGGCATGATGTTGTAGCGCAACTTAAAAAATGCGCTGAAGCAATGGAGCAAAAATGACAGTTCTGGTAGATTTAAGCCAAGCATTAGAGATTATTAGGCTTACTGATGTTGGTCAGATGCGCGAGCATAATGAAGATGTCGTCGCCAGTGATAATGCGATAGGTCTAGTTGTGCTTGCTGATGGCATGGGGGGCTACAAAGCGGGTGAAGTAGCAAGTGAAATGGCCTGCTTGAGCATTATGGCTGAATTAAGAGAAAAAATGCTCAAGGCGGATAACCTAACGCCAACAATACAAACTGACATGCAATGGATACAAACAGCTGTTGCCAATGCTAATCAAGCGATTTACCAGGTATCGCAAAGCGTTCCACAATGTGCTGGAATGGGTACAACATTGGTGGTGGGCTTATTCACCGACAATAAGCTATTAGTGGGTCATATAGGTGACTCACGCATGTATCGTTTACGCCAACAGCAATTAGTCCAAATTACTGAAGATCACTCTTTGTTGCAAGAGCAAATTAAAGCAGGTTTAATTACCCTAGAGCAAGCAAAAGTATCTGCTAATAAAAATTTGGTCACGCGCGCGGTTGGTATAGACCCAGAAGTAGCGTTAGAACTTCATGAACACGAAGTTGAATTAGCAGACATTTATTTAGTATGTTCAGATGGCTTAACAGACTTAGTTGAAGATAGCGTCATTGAATCTACGCTTAATATTCTCTCAACCAACTTAACAGAAGCGGCTAAAGTGCTGGTGCAACTTGCTAATGAAAATGGTGGAAAAGACAATATTTCAGTCATATTAGTTCGTATCAATCAAGGTTTTGAAAGAAAGCCTACTTCTTATCATAGTTTTTCATGGTACGATAATCTTAAACAATGGTTCAAACAATAAAGCGTAAATAATAGGATTTATTATGGCAAAGCTTATTCTCTCTTTAGATAATGTAAACTTAGGTGAATTTCCACTGGATAAAGACCGCATCACCATTGGTCGTAGGCCTAGCAATGATATTCATGTAGACAATTTAGCCGTAAGTGGTGAACACGCTGCGGTACTCAAGATGGGCAATGATTATTTTATTGAAGACCTTGATAGTACCAATGGCACGATTATCAATACCAAACCTGCAAAAAAACATTTTTTACAACATGGTGATTTAATTGAATTAGGTAAATATCAATTAAAGTACGTGAATGAAGAGACCATTCACCAGTCAGATAGTGCTAATGCAAGCACTGACTTTGAAAAAACCATGATTATTCGCCCAGCGACTACCAAGGCACTTAATCCGCAAACCGCCACAACACCACCTCAAGCAGTCATTCCTTCAACACCCGTTGCGCCACCTGCACCAACACAGTCAATAGCAGGGTTTGCTAAAATACAAGTTCTAAACGGCTCAAATGCTGGGCGTGAGTTAGTTCTCAATAAGGCACTCGTTACCTTAGGTAAAACTGGCGTTCAAGTGGCTGTAATTACAAAACGCTCAAATGGTTATTTCATTACGCATGTTGAAGGCAAAGTGCAGCCCATCGTAAATGGCACGTCAATTGGAGCTCAAGCATTTGCGCTCAGCAACCATGATGTCATTGAAATTGCAGGTGTTAAAATGGAGTTCTACTTAGGTGCTTAGCCTAAGCATTTCAAGATTGATATTGATATAAGTGATGTTAGACCTAGCTGAATGTGATAAGTGACAAACATGGCTCAGGAAGATAATACCTACCTCATTCGCCAACTTGAACACCTCAACACCATTGGTGTTGCTCTTTCAGCTGAACATAATCATCAGCAATTATTAGAGATGATTTTGCTTGGAGCCCAACAAATCACCAATGCAGATGGTGGTACTTTATATACAATCACCAATGACCATCATCTCAAATTTGAAATGATGTGCAACAAAACCCTTGGCATTGCCATGGGCGGAACAACAGGCGTTCCTATTTCGTTCCCACCTTTACCTTTATATTTAGAAAACAAAATTCCAAACCTAACGATGGTTGCAGCTTGCGCTGCACTGCAGGCGCATACCGTTAATATCCAAGATGCCTACCAAGCAATAGATTTTGATTTTTCTGGTACGCGAAAATTTGATCAAAACATGGGTTATCGATCCCAGTCTTTTCTGACTATTCCCATGAAAAATCACGAATCAGAAGTAATCGGGGTATTACAACTCATCAATGCAATAGATGCAAACACTGGTGAGATTATTCCTTTCTCACCTGAAAACCAAAGCTTGGTAGAGTCGCTCGCGTCACAAGCCGCAATTGCGATGACCAACCATCACTTAATCGAAGGATTTAAGAATTTATTTGAATCATTCATCAAGTTAATTGCTGATGCGATTGACCAAAAATCTCCTTATACAGGAGGACACTGCCGACGTGTACCTGAATTAGCCATACAACTTACACAAGCGGCAATCAATACAACTAAAGGTCCACTCAAGGACTTTTATTTATCTGAAAAAGAATTGTATGAATTAAAAGTAGCCAGTTGGTTGCATGATTGTGGCAAAGTCACCACCCCTGAGTCAGTGATGGATAAACCAAGAAAGTTATCCGCTATTTTTGACAGAATCGAGTTAATAGATCAGCGTTTTGAGCTACTTAAACAACAAGCTGAAAATCAATTGCTTAAAAGTAAGCTAGCTCTTTTTTCCACGCTTGAAAGTATCGATTACGCCAAACAATCCACCTTGCTTGAAATAGAGCATCAGGCCTTTGTGTCACAGTGCAATGAAAATCGTGATTTTTTAAGGCACACTAATTATGGTAGCGAATTCATGAGCGTAGAAGATATACAGCGCGTTGATGAAATCGCGCTCACACCATTTAAAGATGCTGATGGCAAGTCTATTCCATTTTTAAGTGCAAATGAATGTGAACACCTGAAAATAGCACGCGGAACACTAAGCTCAGAAGAGCGTGAAATTATCAATAATCATATTGTGGTCACAATCAATATGCTAGAGGCTCTACCCTACCCTAAAAGTTTAGCGAGAGTTCCTGAGTACGCTTGTGGTCACCATGAGCGGATGGATGGTAGAGGTTACCCAAAAGGATTAACGAAAGAACAAATGTCCATCCCAGCGCGTATTATGGGCATTGCGGACATTTTTGAAGCATTGACCTCTAGAGACAGGCCTTATAAAAAAGCTAAAACCCTTTCAGAGTCGCTCACGATTCTAGGCAGAATGAAAGTTGATCATCATATTGACCCTGACTTATTTGATCTTTTTGTGCGTGAAAAAATATACCTCAAGTATGCACAAGCGTTTCTTGAACCTGAACAAATTGACGAGGTGGATTTATCCAAAATCCCAGGCTATCAACCATAAAAGTTACAATAACTTACTTTTCACACCATCTTGAGTGAGTATAAGATAGCTACCTTGCTCATACCAATCGCCCAAAACCCATCGCGTGATGCTGTAACCATCTAATTGAATCGTGTGTTGCTTAGGTCTGTGGGTATGTCCGTGAATCAGCATCGTTGGATAATGAGTTTCTCGCAATAGAGTATTCAAAGCTTCTTGATTCACATCCATAATCATGGCATTTTTTTGAGATTTTTCATGCTCACTTTGCGAGCGAATCGCTTCAATTTTCTGCTTGCGCTCACTAAGCGGCAAATTAAGAAATTTCTCTTGCCATGCAATATCTCTGACCTGATTTCTAAATGACTGATAGGCTAAATCATCCGTACATAAAGCATCACCATGACTGAGCAACACCCGCTCTGCATGTAACTCAACGATGGTTGGATCTTCAAGTAAAGTGATATGTGCTTGTGTGCAGAACGCTTGCCCAATCAAAAAATCTCGATTTCCATGTATCAGGTAAACTGGGACACCTGCACTTGCTAGACTACAGAATGCCTGAATGATGTCTTGATGAAATACATCTTCAACATCATCATCACCAGCCCAGTACTCAAATAAATCGCCTAAAATAAAAAGTGCTTTCGCTTGAGTTGCAATGTGCTGCAAAAACTCAAGGAATGCACGCGTGATATGTGTACGGGTAGCACATAAATGTAAATCTGAGATAAATAAATACTGGTCAGTTAATTGGCTGTTTTGCAAATGGTGGACTTGCAAGGCATTAGATATATCGGCGTTAGCACACATGGTCACTCATATATCTCACCTAAAAGCACTAAACTCTTGTTGCCCGCTCAATAATCACATCACTCACAGGCACATCTTGATGTCCTTTTTTATTGCCAGTTGCGACTTTTTTAATTTTATCCACAACATCCATTCCCTCAACCACCTTACCAAAAACGCAGTAGCCCCAACCGCTACCCGTTGGTGAGCTGTAGTTTAGAAAGTCATTATTTTTAACATTGATAAAAAATTGACTACTTGCAGAGTGCGGCGCAGAGGTGCGTGCCATTGCAATGGTATATTGCTCGTTACCCAAGCCATTGTCTGCTTCATTTTTAATTTCAGCTTGTGTTTTCTTTTGCGTCATCGTGCTATCAAAGCCACCACCTTGAATCATAAAGCCGTCAATCACTCTATGAAAAATAGTCCCATCATAAAAACCGCTATCCACATACTGTAGAAAGTTAGCCACCGTAACTGGTGCTTTTTCTGCCTCAAGTGCTAATGTAATATCGCCAAAATTGGTGTGTAGTTTAACCACAAATAATCCTTATAAAAATTTAATGAGAAACTTCTTTAATGTTGACTTGCTTAATAATAATCGGGGTTTTAGGCACGTTGTAGTGATATCCGTAATTCCCAGTAGGTACAATTGCAATTTCACGCACCACCTCCATGCCAGTTAGTACACGACCAAAAACACAATAGCCAATGAGCTCATCAGCATCACTTTGGTAATTGAGCGCATGATTATTCATAAGGTTAATAAAAAACTGTGCAGTTGCTGAATGAGGGTCAGCGGTTCTGGCCATCGCAATGGTGCCCACATCATTAGTTAAGCCATTGGCCGCTTCGTTTTTAATGGGTGGTAGCGTTGGTTTTTCTTGCATTTCTGCTGTAAAACCGCCGCCTTGAATCATAAAACCATTGATAACGCGATGGAAAATAGTCTCTTTATAAAAGTCAGATTTCACATACTGCATAAAGTTAGCCACCGTTTTTGGTGCTTTATCTGGATACAGCTCTATCACAAAGTTACCTTGATTGGTTTCAAATAGAACTTGTGGGTTAGCTGCAAATACCGACACTGAACACAACATCAAAGCAATTGAGAAGAAAAATTTACGCATTTATTAGTCCTGTATAGTTACTCATCACACACTTAATCGCTAGCTACTTTGTACTTATGTACAGAAATAGGTTCAACCAAAATTGTCACGGTGACACAAAAGCCCAAACTCAATTAGGCGGCACCTTCATAAATTATTTTCCATGCATTGTTTTCTTGCACCCAATACTGGCGTTTTTGCATTTTATTTGTCAATACTGGACTATTGAAATCTTGTACAAAATCTACAACAACCATTTTTCTTTGATTATCAGGGTAGCTAAACATGCTAATGTCAGAGAGCGAAATAGTCACTGTGGGTTTATTGGCTTGTACCCGATACTTGTGATCAGACCATTGTTGAAAGTTAATACCATTGCTAGAAAATTCTTTAGAGTAATGCGCTAAGTATTTAGGGGTGTCTTGTGCACGCCAATCATTCAACCATGCATCAATTGCACCTGTGAGTGCTTGCTTTTGTGACTCTACACTTTCAGACGGTTCTAACCACCGCAATCCATTAGCAACAATAACGGGCGTTTTACCTGTTTGTAAAATTGGGGATAATGCTTTCAAATCTTGATTAGTGAGCACAATGCATCCATCGCTTGCACGTGGTGGACGACTATAAGTATCACTTGGAGTTCCATGAATCCAGATTCCAGACCCTTTGCGATTATTTTCTCTATCCCACGCATTGGGGTAGTTCAGCGGATAAGCGCCATCGCCATACAAATCTGGCAAAGGTTGCAGTAATTTACTTTTTGCAACATAAACCCCAATTGGCGTACGTTTATCACCTTCAGTTTGCTTAACGATCCCATTTTTACCAATTGTAACGTAATAATCAGCCTGATACTTTAACTGCTCTTCCTCTGTTTTGTATAAGTAAAGCCTTGATTTATCGGCGTCCACTACAATCACATAATCCTGTTGTGCATTGGGCATGAGCAGTAAATCTGGCTGCTTCTCCTCATGTTGCTTAGAAAGGTAACGCTCAATACGCACGCGCGCTTCTTCACGTAAATCCTTAATATTCTCTGATTGAGGCTCGCCCGCACCACCAAACCCTTGAAGATATTGCCCCTGTGCAGTCAATAAGTCGCCCCGCACTAAATGTGCTAGTTTAAAATTAGGGGTATCCCGAATCACTTGATTGATGGTATTAAGTGCTTGCTGATGTTTTCCTTGCGAAATCTCGAGCAAGCTTTTAACCAACAAATCTTCTGCCAAACGAGAGGTACTTGAAGATTGCGAAGATATTGATTTCGGTAGCAAATTAGCCAAGCTAAACCGATTGACGGCTGTGGCGTTCCACGGCACGCATGTCACTGCCGCTAAAAGTGCGTATGTAATAACTTTTTTATTTAGTACCATGCGTAGACGCTTACCACTTTCAACACTTAGTTATCTGCAATTTCTTGGTTAATCAACCAATTGTCACCCACTTTTTTCATGAGTAATGTTTTATTAGTGCGAATGGGCTTGCCATCAGCACGATAATTCTGCTTAAAGGTCACCTTTGCCGTGCTGTCATCCTCTGATGTCACCACGACATTCGCAAGCTCAACGCTAATTTGAGAAGGCCGGCTAATCCGCTCGCGACGTTGCGCCTCCCAAGCTTGACGGGTTTGACCTTTAGCGGGTTTAAAACTATCAGCATACGCAGCAAAATATTGATCTAAGTTTTTGCTTGCCCATGCCTGTGCCCAGCTATTCACTGCACCGTTAAGCGATGCATTTGCAGAAGTGCCCTCCACAGTTTTTTTACCTTCTGATTGTGCTACAGTTTTTGTTGCCTCTTTAGCTGAAGCAATCGTTGTTTTATTGCCTGTACCAAATAAATCTTTGATTAACGAAAGTTTACCTTGTGCACGCGTGTTGTTAGTATCAAGCTGCAAAGCTTTGTCATAAGCTTCACTTGCCATACGTGCATAAATATCCCCTAAATTTTCATGTGCAGTGGCATAGCTTGGATGCGTTTTAATGGCAGTTTCAAGTGCCTTACGTGCCTTATCAAACTGCCCTTGGTCTGCATAAAGCACAGCTAAATTATTATATGGCTCTGGCAAGTTTGGAAACTTCTCTGTCACATCGGTAAAAATTTTAATCGCCTCATCACGGCGACCTTGCTCCGCCAACAAAACTCCCTTCATAAATAAGGCTTGCGCATTTTTGGGGTTCGCTGCAATAAACGTGTTCACGCGGTCTAAAGCCACAGAGCCTTGCCCCTGGTCAGCCAACTGAGAAATTTCTTTAAGCTCATCGGCATGAGCCAAAGTCATGGATAAACTTACTGATGCAACTACGATAAACCGAGTTGCTACAGAAGCTAGCGACGCAATAAAATTATTCATTGTGATATACTTTTTTAATAAAGAAATAAAACGTAATTCTATCAATAGGCTAGGTAAGCTCCAATAGCTCATTTGAATTTAAGCTAAGATATTTGATTAAATCGCATAAATTCACCTTAACGATATAATAATTACGCCTCAACCACCTAAATTACTCGTTTATGCTCAAAATTTACAATACCCTCGCGCGCGACAAGCAAACATTCAAACCCATTATTGCAGGCAAAGTCAGTATGTATGTCTGTGGAATGACTGTCTATGATTTTTGTCATTTGGGTCATGCACGCGTGATGGTGGTATTTGATATGGTGAGTCGTTGGTTACGCGCTTCAGGCTATCAAGTGACTTATGTACGAAACATTACCGACATTGATGACAAAATCATCAAACGCGCTCAAGAGAATAATGAAACAATCACACAACTCACGCAACGCTTTATTGATGCCATGAATGAAGATGCCTCCGAGTTAGGCGTAATTCGTCCTGATATTGAACCCAAAGCAACTGAATTCGTTGACAGCATGATACAAATGATTTCAACCCTTATCACAAAAGGATTTGCTTATGTCGCCGCAAATGGCGATGTATTTTACTCAGTGAATCAGTTTAAAGGTTACGGGAAATTATCAGGAAAATCCCTTGAAGACTTACGCGCGGGCGAACGTGTTGAAGTAGATACGCACAAAAAAGATCCGATGGATTTTGTGCTTTGGAAAGCTGCAAAGCCAAGTGAGCCAAGCTGGGACTCACCCTTCGGTGGACCTAATGGCGGCAAAGGGCGGCCTGGTTGGCATATTGAATGCTCTGCCATGAGTTCACACTATCTTGGTAAACATTTTGACATTCACGGCGGTGGACAAGATTTACAGTTTCCACACCATGAAAATGAAATTGCGCAAAGCGAAGCCGCACACGGCAAAGCTTGTGAAGTTGAAGCCACGCATGGCGACATACCGCACAGTCATGATGGCAAACCTTGTCAAATGGTTAATTATTGGATGCACAATGGATTTGTGCGTGTTGACAATGAAAAGATGTCTAAATCTTTAGGTAACTTTTTTACGATTCGCACAGTATTGGCGCAATATGATGCAGAAGTGGTACGCTTTTTTATTTTACGCGCACATTATCGTAGCCCATTAAATTACTCAGATAAACATTTAGATGATGCTAAGTTAGCTCTCACTCGGCTGTACACTGCTTTGCGCGGCTATGAAATAATAGATGCACACGTTGATTGGCAACACCCACAAGCAATACGCTTTAAAGCCGCGATGGATGATGACTTTAACACCCCAGAAGCCATGGCAGTGCTGTTTGATTTAACCAATGAAGTCAATAAAACCAAAGCAATAGACACTGCTAGTTTACTCAAAAATTTGGCGGGTATTTTAGGCTTATTACAACAAGATGCTAATGATTTTTTGCAGGGGAGTTTGAATGATAAACTCCCCAACTTAGTCACTGAAGACTATATCGTATTACAAATATCACAGCGAAACGAAGCCAAAAAAAATAAAAAATATGCAGAGGCCGATCAAATCCGAAAAGAGCTTGCTGAGGCTGGAATTTTACTAGAAGACACCCCGCAAGGTACCATTTGGAGAAAAGCTTAAATTGATCGCTTGAGTTAGGTACTTTTCAAGCACTATTAACCTGATTTATTTACATTTTTTAACAACTGATTTACTTGGTATCCAAAAAAATAGTTGATAATAAGCTATGCATCATAAAATCGTGCTTGCACTCACTATGTGATACTTAATAGAAAGTGTTATGTCTAACAACTTTATTAAAATTGAAACCCCGTACCTCATCAATGGAATGTTCGTATCGTCGTTAGATATTCCTTGGGAAGAATCAGGTTTTGCCTTACAGGGATTTATCGTTACAGATAAAAATATCAATCGCTTAAGAGCCAAGTGTGAATGGGTCATTGTCTCTAAATCGCACTCCCATGATGGAATTTTTAAACTCGAACCTAATCAGTCAAAACATAACAAAGATGACGATGCGAAGGACGACGACCCTTTTCTTGTTTACCTCATTAAACTAAGCCACCTTTATGACCTCTACTACCATATTCTTGATTGGTTCACAGACACAAAAGCAGAAAATCAAAAGGAAGCAGTAATCGCTACAGTAGCAGAGCGCACTCAAAAACTCATTGTAGAGCCTCCAAAAAATGAAGGTGCAGCGTATTCAAGACACGAGGCGGTCTATAATGCTAGAATCCATCGGGCACGCGGAAATTTTGCAAGTGATAGTTTAGTGACATCTGAAGTTGTGACACATGAAGTCAGCACAACACTCACGGAAGAAGTAACATTTGCTGCAGAGGCAAAAGGCAAGTTAAATACAGAAGCAATTGGCAATTTGTTTAACGAGGTCTCTAATTCAGAGATCATGAATGTTGTGCTGAAAGAAACTAAAGAGTCAGTCAATAACATTGTTGAAAGCATGATACGTAATCCAGATGCGATGCGACTCGCAGATGATATTAAAGCTTATGACAACCTCTCATATAAACATGCTGTTGATGTGAGTATTTTGATGATTGCGTTTGGGCGTGAGCTCCATTTACCTAAAGACGTACTGGTTGAACTTGGAATTGGCGGTTTGTTGCATGATATTGGTGAAGTAAAACCACCAGATGGTAAAGATGTTCGTGTGCGTAATATTGCCATGTACCAAATTTACCGCAGCCATGTTGAAGATGGGTTAGCCGCAATAAAAAAAGGTAACCACAGTAGTATTGTTAAAGCGATTATTGCTCAACATCATGAGCGTTATAATGGCACAGGCTACCCCAATGGTCTGCGCAACGACAAAAAGGAAACCGAAGCTGGCGAGGCATCTTCGCCTCCAGCTAAAAAAATTAGCATGTATGGCTTGATGATAGCAATTGTGGACACCTATGTGTCTATGGTTGCTGGAAGAAATACTAAAGAGCGAATTGCGCCAAGTATAGCGATGGCCTACATCACCCAACGGGCTGGCATGGAATTTGACCCCGCATTGTGTGATGCATTTGCTCAAGTGATTGGTGTTTACCCCGTAGGCGGATATGTGGAATTAAATACAGGGGAAATTGCAGTCGTTATTAAACAAAATAAAATTTGGCGCCTCAAGCCTACCATTCAAGTCATTTTAGATGCTGACAAAAAACCAACTGAACCTGTTACCCTTGATTTGATGGTGCACCACGGAAAATCCATTAAAAAAGAAGTGGTGTTACAAACAAAAGATGAGTCTATCATAGCTTAAAAATTGAAGTGTCTGCTAACAAACAGAAAGGCTGGATGATTAGCGACAATTTCTGCCTCATGAGCCGCTCACTATGATTTTTGCTAAACATAAGTCCGCCCACACTTTGGCTTTATCTGCGCGATGAAATAACAAATGCGCAGGAGCGTACGTCACAATAACAGGCGTAGTATGGTATTGAAAAACTTGACTGCTCTGTAAATCACGCCATTGCGCCACATCATAAGATTGCTTTAATATCTGATTGGCAACACGCTCACCCATGATGACAAGTAACTGACTTGTTGACTCAAATAATGCCAATGTACTTTCTAATGATGTTTCTGCACCACACGTCACCCGCATTGCTTTAAAAATATTGCGCAATAAAATCTCAGCCTCCTGGTGATGTGCGTGGGTAGAAAAGTCTTCCAGTAAAAAGGTAAAGTTTCCATCTTCGCTGACACACTGACGAACACTAGGCGCAACCTCATGCCCTTTATTTTCTACCAGTGCCTGTTGTGGTAAGGCAGGTATGGCATGGCGATGTGGCACGTTTAATTGCCACACGGGCAACAACTCCAGTACGTTTAATCGGTCTTCTCGTGTCATCATATTGCAAGCCCCATTAACACAGCATCTTCGCGCCCTGATTTAAACACTTTTGGGTCAGCTGGATAATATCCTCGCCGAATTGCCATTTCATTAAAACCAATATTTTCATATAAAGCGATAGCAGAAATATTACTTGTACGCACCTCTAAAAACATATTAGTTGCATGATGTTGCTTGGCCTGCTTAATCATATATTCAAGTAAATATCGCCCTAGCCCTTTTTTTTGATAAGCCTTCGCAATACTTAAATTAAGCAAATGCGCCTCATCTAAAACAAACATCATCAATGCATAACCAATAATGTGATTGGTATGTTGTAAAACCCATGCAGCATAACCTGATTGTAATGAGTCACTAAAATTGCCACGCGACCAAGGATGCAAGTATAAATCTGGCTCAATGTCCATAATTGCATCTAAGTCCACCATCGTCATGGTGCGAAATTGATACTCACGCCAAGGCATCGTCATAGACTAAGACCTTGCATCCGCTCAGTTGTTTTAAGTGCTACCCGATTGCGAACATACATCGGCATTGCCAACATTGCTGACTTAGCATGACCACTCAAAAATACTGGCTGCGCTAATGTAATGATAGAAGCAGCTGTGGGCAACAAACTAGGCAAAACCGATTGCAATTGTCCATGATACTGATGATTTAAAACATCAGTGTATGTTTGCCAGCCACTTCCAGCACCTACCCAACCATCACCTTGTAAGTTTGGCACTTGATGCGGCTTATATACATTAGGATGCTCAACCACCTGCCATACATCCAGCACTTTTTGATACGCTGCGTAATACACTTCACCCATACGCGCATCTAAACATGCAATGACCTGATCATGACCACTCGCCTCAGCAAGAGCAAGTAAAGTACAAATATCTACAACGGGCAATTGATGGCCAAACGCCAGCCCCTGTGCAACGCCTGCGGCAATCCGCACCCCTGTAAACGAGCCAGGTCCTGCGCCAAAGGCAATACCATGTAAGTCCGCAAGTTGTACCTGTGCTTGATTAAGCAAACTTTGGATTTGTGGCAAAATCATTTTCGAGTGCGCTTGATGCGCTAATGTGTCAAACCTGAATATCTGCATATCTTTCAACAGTGCAATGGAAAGATATTCTGTAGAAGTGTCAAATGCGAGTAAATTCATAGTTGAAATTAGGTGTGATTGAAAATGTCCCTAAAGCATTGGGGTATTTGGTGATTACACACATACACAACCAATACTCTTTTCTATTAAAAAGCCCCGCACTCGCGAGGCTTTTAATTTGCACTAGATGTTATTTCTTTTTAGATCTTTTCTTTTTAGTGGTAGGTGCGGGTGCCGCTTCAGTTGCAGGGGTAGGTTCACCTTGAACCCCTAATTTACCCCCTGTGCCAGGACCGCCTTCAATGGTTTGTGCTTTATAGTTTTTCACTGCTTTCACAATATTGTTATATGAATCAGTAAAGGCTGCCACAATCACCTTACCTTCTGGCGTTTTAGTGTAACCACCGCCTGCGCCACCTAAAGCTCCGCCAAATGCTCCTCCAAAAATACTAAAGTCAGTATTTCTAGCACTACCTTCAGCCGCCGCCACTTGCACACTGCTGCGATTATCAACCAAAGTAAGCATCGTGCTTGCATCAGCAAATTTCAAGCCTCCAGCCAATACGCCTAGCCAGCCGCCGCCAAAGCCAGCCAAACCAGCTCCCATCCCGCCTGTATCACTACTACTAAAAGTAATGGTAGGATTCATCGCATAATCGGCTGCAACCAGTTGCCCTTTTTTAAAGTTACTCGATTGGCGCATTTCACCACTATCACGTAAATTACGTTCACCATTACCCAATGCCATTGCAGCACCACGGTCAACCACCATAAAGCAATTAGACTGTTGCACCATGAGTTTTAACACTGGCGCGGTTGAACCTAGGTTGTATTTACCTGTTAATTGTCTATACCAATCAGAATTTTGGTCTTCAACCACGGCTAAGGTGCCTAATGGTTTATCACATTTTTCTAAAGTAGCATTTGCATTCTGAGCATTAGCACCACCTGCTGAACCTGTAGCCGTCGTTTTAGCTTTATCGCTCCCCATATCCATGGTTGCACAACCAGCAACCACAAGCACCAACGAAACTGCACCTAAAGAGACTAAGGTGTTTTTTAACTTCACTTGCATTATGACGCTCCTTTTCACTTAACAATCAATCATATTAACGTTATGATTTCCCTTAAGATTTCTAGGTAAAATCCTTTAGCGTCATACTACCATAAAGAGCCATCATGCAAACAGTGAAAAATCCACCAAAACAACATCCCAAGCATCAACATTGCGATGCATGAATAAAAAAAGCCCCGACTCAAGGGGAGGAAAGTCGGGGCAAACGCCTTAATGATAAGGCTTCCGCTCAGGGAGGAAAGAAGCGGAAAGGATAACTAAATTAAATCTAGCCACCATGCAAATTCAGACTAAGCTTATTGGTCTTTAGTTCTCGTTTTTTTGTAACAGTTTGTAAATGCTTTAGGCGCGTTTTTTATCGCATCCCATGCGATAATACACAGATGGAAAATCAACCTTCAGTCCTCACGGGTCTCAATAACAAACAACTTGAGGCAGTCACCCTGCCACAGCAATCTGCGCTCATTTTAGCTGGGGCTGGCAGTGGCAAAACACGCGTGCTGACCGCACGTATTGCTTGGTTGATTCAAACTGGGCAAGTCTCCCCTACAGGCTTGCTAGCGGTCACGTTTACCAATAAAGCCGCCAAAGAAATGCTCACCCGCATCACAACCTCATTGCCTATCAATACCCGTGGCATGTGGGTGGGTACGTTTCATGGCCTATGTAACCGCTTGCTACGTGCGCATTACCGTGAAGCGGGCTTGCCGCAAAGCTTTCAAATTTTAGATATTGCCGACCAGCTTTCAATGATTAAGCGCTTGATGAAGCAGCTTAATATTGATGATGAAAAATTTCCACCTAAGCAAGTACAAAACTTTATCAATGGCTGCAAAGACGAAGGCCTGCGCGCCCACGCAGTGGATGCTTGCGACCCGCACACACAAAAACTGCGTGAGGTATTTGAGGAATATGACAAACAATGCCAACGTGATGGCGTGGCTGATTTTGCCGAGCTTTTGCTACGCTGTTATGAGCTGTTAGAACGCGACGCCAATATTCGCCAGCATTATCAAAACCGCTTTAGGTATATTTTGGTGGATGAGTTTCAAGACACCAATCGCCTGCAATATCAATGGCTCAAGCTACTGGCTGGCAAAGAAAATTGCATGTTTGCCGTGGGCGATGATGACCAATCTATTTATGGTTTTCGCGGTGCGCGTGTGGGCAATATGCGCGATTTCGAAACTGATTTCAACGTGCAAACCATCGTGAAGTTAGAAGAAAACTACCGCTCACATAGCAATATTTTAGATGCGGCTAACGCCATTATTGCCCACAACCAAAATCGCTTGGGTAAAAATTTGTGGACATCAGCAGGCGCGGGTGAGCCTGTACGCGTTTACCAAGCCTATAACGATAATGACGAAGCACAGTTTATTGTGGATGAAATTAAAATGCTGCATAGTGAGGGCATGGCGTTAGGCGATATTGCCTTGCTGTACCGCTCTAACGCGCAATCTCGTGTACTGGAGCATGCGCTATTTTCCGCCAATTTGCCTTATCGCGTGTATGGTGGCTTACGCTTTTTTGAACGTGCGGAGATTAAGCACGCACTGGCCTACATGCGCTTGATTGCCAATGCCAATGACGATACCGCCTTGCTACGTGTAATTAACTTCCCCACGCGTGGCATCGGCGCGCGTAGCCTTGAACAATTGCAAGAAGCCGCACGTGAGCAAAGTTGCAGCTTGTGGCAAGCGGCGATTAACAAGGTTGGTCATGGGCGAATTGGCGGCAAAGGCATTGATGGCTTTGTCGCGCTGATTCGCCACATGATTGATGAAGCGTACGGCATTAGCTTGGCAGAATTGACCGAACTCGCCACCACGTTGTCTGGCTTAAAAGCCCATTATGAAACCGAGAAAGAAGGCGAAGACCGTATTGCCAACTTAGAGGAGTTAGTCACGGCGGCAGTGGCTTTTACCAAACAAGATTTTGGCAACCACCACAACGTGGATGGTGAAACAGAGCAAGATTTACTCACGCAGTTTTTAAGCCATGCCAGCTTAGAAGCGGGCGAACACCAAGCTGACGTGGGACACGAAGCATTGCAGCTCATGACAGTGCATGCCTCTAAAGGCTTGGAGTTTAAAACAGTGTTTATCAGCGGCATTGAAGAAGGCTTGTTCCCCCACGAGCAAAGTGCCTATGAAGCACAAGGCTTGGAGGAAGAACGCCGCCTGATGTATGTGGCGGTCACCCGTGCAAGGCAGCGTTTATACTTAAGCCATGCGCAAAGCCGCATGCTGCATGGGCAAGTACGCTATGGTATTCCATCGCGCTTTTTGGATGAAATCCCCGAAAAGCTGCTCAAGCACCTCAATAGCAAACCTGTGCAAAAATCAGGCTATGGGCGCGATTACAGCGATCTGCCCGCCATGATGAGCAAAACGCAAAGCCATGAACAAAAAAACGCCATGCCTTGGAAAATCGGTCAGCAAGTAGCGCATAGCAAGTTTGGCAACGGTGTGGTGGTGAGCTATGAAGGCAACGCCAATGATATGCGCGTGCAAGTCAACTTTGGGCGCGAGGGGTTAAAATGGCTAGCACTAGAGTTTGCTAAACTAACATCATTTTAAACCGTACTATCATTCCAAACATATCGACACGCTTTTACAAACATAACCCATTCACCCCAACCTATTATTAAAAATAATGAATTTGATTTATATCATTTGATTTATATAAAAAGCAGTATAGTATATAAGCATGTATTATACTAGTTTTTACATGACAATAAGGGGTTCTCAAATGGCACGCATTAAAGGCACTAGCGGTAATAATAGTCTTGTAGGAACAGCAGGCAATGACACCTTAATAGGGGGCAGTGGAAACGATAATTTGAGTGGTGGTACAGGCACGGACACGGCACAATATGCTGGCAATATTGCAGACTATCGTTTTGCTAATGTGGGTGGCAAGTTAATGATAGTTGGTAGCACAGAAGGTAAAGACACGCTCACTTCGGTTGAAATCCTGCAACTTGGCAATGGGCAATTAACGGTCAATAGCGGTGAGTTTCAGGTCAATACTTATATCACCTCTGATCAGCGCGGTCCCAGCATCACCGCCCTTGCCGATGGCGGCTTTGTCGTGGGCTGGAGATCGGATGGGCAAGATGGCAGTGGTGATGGTATTTACGCGCAACGTTATGATGCCAGTGGAATTGCACAGGGCGGAGAGTTTCAAGTCAATACTTACACCATGGGTGAGCAAACTATCCCCCGCATCACTAACCTTGCTGATGGTGGCTTTGTAGTAAGTTGGCATTCTTCGCAAGATGGCGATGGCTATGGCATTTACGCCCAACGTTATGATGCCAGTGGGACTGCACAGGGCGGAGAGTTTCAAGTCAATACTGTTACCAACTTAGATCAATACCAACCCAGCATTGCCGCGCTCCCCGATGGTGGCTTTGTACTGAGTTGGTCATCTTTAGAGCAAGATGGCAGTGGCTATGGTGTTTACGCACAACGTTATGATGCCAGTGGAACTGCACTGGGCGGAGAGTTTCAAGTCAACACTTACACCACAGTTGGGCAAAGCATCTCCCGTACCACAGATCTTGCTAATGGTGGCTTTGTGGTGACTTGGACATCTGATGGACAAGATGGCAGTGGTGATGGCATTTACGCGCAACGTTATGACGCCAGTGGAGTTGCACAAGGTCTTGAGTTTCGGGTGAATACTTATACCACCTCCGATCAACAGATACCCAGCATTGCCGCCCTTGTTGATGGTGGTTTTGTGGTAAGTTGGGCATCTGACGGGCAAGATGGTGACCTCTTTGGTATTTACGCGCAACGTTATGATGCCAGTGGGGCTGCGCAGGGCGTAGAGTTTCAAGTCAATACTTACTTTAGCTCTGATCAACGCGGCTCCAGCATCGCCGCCCTCGCCGATGGCGGCTTTGTCGTGAGCTGGAGATCTGAGGGTCAAGATGGCGATGGTGCTGGCATCTACGCGCAACGCTACGATGCTGCTGGCAATGCAGTAGGGTTAAAACTGACAGGCACGAACAATACAGAAATTATCAACCTAGACGCAGGCACAGCAGGCCTAGTAGTAGATGGTCTAGCAG
>JABFSF010000138.1 GCA_013140755.1 Methylotenera sp.
CCAACACTGTAGTGCAGTGCCAAAATGACCGCTCGCAACATCGCAATAGAGATGAAGCGATGAATATGCTCAAAGGCGCGCTGTATAACTTAGAGTTGAACAAACGCAATGCGGACAAACAAGCGCTAGAAGATGCTAAAACCGACATTGGTTGGGGGCATCAAATCAGGTCTTACGTGTTAGATCAATCGCGGATTAAAGATTTGCGCACCAATGTGGAAATTGGCAATACCCAAGGCGTATTGGATGGCGACCTTGATCCATTTATTACTGAGAGTTTGAAGTTAGGCGTGTAACGTTTTGTCTATTGTTAATGATCATGCTTTTGAGGCATTTTTAGCACCAGGGGTAGTGCCACGCGATGTGGACGCACTTTTCCCGTTATTGCAATCAGCTAACGTCATTCAGGCCTTAATTGCGCTATTCCGCGGTGGTGGTGAAGAGGTGATGATACGCCTTGCAGTGTTGCGTGAAATCGCTGAGCGTGCTGATGCGCCAGAGTGGACGCCACAACAGCTACAAAATCACTTAAGCTTTATTGATAATACCAAGTTAGAAACCGTGCTTAAACGCTTGCGTGAACACGATTTATTGCTGTGGGATAACGAGCGCAGACTGTATCAGTTATCTGGCTTGGCACGCATGATATTGTCATCGCTGTCAAACTTGGTGAGTTTTGGTAATCAAGATGATGAATTAGGCTTTTTATTCTCGCAAATTGCAGCGGGCGATGCCGTTGGACAATTGAATTCTGAAACACTCACTAATTTATTGGCGCGTTTAAATGAGCTTGAAAGTTTTTTCAAACAGGCCGTACAGTCTGGCTCAGAATTTAAATTAAAAGCGGCGCAAAGCCGTTTAGATGCCGCACAAAGATGGATGGCACGCGGTACGGAAATTCTGCAGAATTTGGGTGAAAACGGCTTTGCCGACGATGCTAGCTGGCGCATCGCACAAAAAATTGGTGATAGCCAATCGCGTATGATGCGTATGACTTCGGTATTTCAAAATGAACTGGCAAAAATCTCGCGGCAACGCGTGATGTTGTCTGATGGTGGTTTGAGTTCATCTGAATTAGCGGCTTGGCTAAAATCACTATCTATTGAAAAGCTTGCTGATGTGTGCGCTAACCAAATAGCGTTAACGCCTGAGCCGTTTTTCGCGTTGCCAGATGTGATGGTGGACGTTGCCGAGGCATTTTTAGAGCGCGACATTGCAGATAAAAAAGTGTCCATCATGCCACCGCCTGCCGAAGTGGAAGAAACGCAGGATGTACCGTTCGAATATCCACCACAGTTGCAAGGTTTAACCAATATGCTGGCACGCATTGAGCGTAGCACTACATTGGCCGACATTGTGGTCGGCGGCGATTTTAGTGCGGCTTCATACCGTTATTCATTACTCACATTTTTGGGTGAGCAAAATGTGGATGCTGACTTAGCGGCGTTGGCAGAGCAGCCTGTAGAGGTTCTGCATGAGGATACGTCGGTTTTGCAGGTTATCCATCAAAATGAAATCGCCTTAATGACATCAGGCACGATTAAGCCTATTAACAATCCTGCACGGAGCAAGCCAGATGGAGTTTAGCCCACAACAATTCACCGCCAAGCTCATCGCTAGCCGCTATTTGCCGCGTGATGACCATACGGTACGAAGGTTATTAGTGGATTTAGGCTTTCGCCAGGAAGTGGAAGCCAATTTAGCCGCTTGCGGCTTACGTTTGTTAGACCACCCGTTTGCTGCGTATGTTGCTGTGGCACTACTGCGTGAAACCGAAGGTGCCGCGTTTGATGATGGCGAGCAGTGGTTAAGCAGCAATATAGGCTTGCCTAAAGATGCGATTGCTTTGTTGGTGGTGTTGTGGGCATTGATTATTTTGCCTAAGCGAGAGCGCCAGTTGGGGCGAGAAGTGGAAGATGGGCAAGGCGATATGTTTGGCAATATCATCAAAGCCGTGGGAGAGGATGTTTCACGCGGGATTGCTGAAAATGTGTTGCTGGAAGATTTTGGCAAGTTATTAGGCGGCAAGGGACGTATTAACTTTATGTTGCCGCAGTTGTCGCGTTTAGGATTAATTGAACGGCGCAACAAAGTGATTTGTGAGGGACCGCTGCTAGATTTGGTGTTTGATTACGCCGAAATGGCGCCGCGCATTATTAACGGCGCCATGGGTGATTTAATTCGCGCACAAAATGGCATCGAACCCTTGCAGGAAGGCGATGATTTTGGTGCTGATATAAGCAACGATTACGCGCAACAAGAGGACGCACCCGATGTTTAGACTTACTAATTTAGAAGTGATTCATTGGGATTACTGGCAACGTTTTACTTTGCCACTGGATGCATCAATCGTCACCATTGTGGGGCCTAATGGCTCAGGCAAAACCACGCTATTAGATGCACTGCGCACATTATTAGCGTTGGATTGCTCAAAAAAACGTGACTACAAACGCTATGTGCGGCGCAATGGCGAGAGCTTTGCGTGGTTGCGTGGCGTGGTGGACAACAGTCGCCCTGTCAATAGTAGTAAGCGCCCGTTTGGTTTGCCTTATACCAATGACAAAATCACACTGGCTTGCCGTATTGATAAAAAGGGCGGTGATTGGGAGCGCAAATACTGGATTGCCGAAGGCGAAGTGAGTATTGAGAAAATAGAGTCACTTGGCCAAGTGTTTGGCGTTAAAGATTTTCAGCGGCAGCTACACGCCGCTGGGTTATCGCCTGCTATTGCTAAGGTGCTGTCGTTAGAGCAAGGTCAAACGGATAAGCTGTGTGAGCTTTCCGAACGCGAATTATTAAAGCTGGTATTCGAGGTGTTTGGCGATGAAGAGGTGCTGACGCGCTATCAGGAAGCGCGGCATCATCAAGAGCAAACCGCACGCGAGTTGCAAGACACGGAGAATAATTTAAGGGCACAAGAAAACCACTTGCAAGCTTATGAAGCGCGGGTGAATCGCTATTTGGAGTGGCAGAACCTTAACCAGGAACGCGTGGTACTGACCAGTGAATTTAAGCCACGCCTTGAATTTTATGCGCTGACTGAAGAGGCTGAACGTGCCAGTCGTACCTTGCAAGCTTCTAAGCGGGACTGGTTTGCTAAGCGGCAAGAGCACGTTGCGGTTAAAAATCTACAAGTGCAAAAGCAAGTTGAAATTACCGCGTTTGAAACACGTAAGGTTGTGGCAGAGCAGGCTGAAACTGGCATCAATAAAAAACTTGGCGAAGTGAATAAATTATTAGGCCGTGTAGAAGTGATTGTTGAGCAGCAAGATGCCTTGCTAAAACAAGCCAGTGAAGTTGGCGCTGATAGCACAAAAGACGCACAAAATTTAGACGCGTTAGAAAATCAGCGCGATGTTTTGCGCCAAAAAATTGCAGGTTTAAATGCACAAGAAACACAACTTAATGAAACCTTAGAAAACCTAGCGCAAGGCAAACGCGCGGACCCGTTTGATGTGAGTAATTTTAGGCAAGCCTTAGACAAAGCAGGCATACAGCATGATTTACTCACTGATTTGGTTGAAATTACCGACACCAACTGGCAAGCGGCAGTAGAGGCGGTGTTGTCATCATCTGCCCACATAGTATTGCTGGCGGATAAAAAAGATGAAGCACGGGCGTTAAGCTTGGGTGAGCAGCTGAAATATCGTCACTACATTGTGCCAGAACGTGCGCCACCACCACTTGCGCCCAAAGGCTCATTACTTGAGATTGTTAAATTTTCACGCGATGTACCCGAGTGGGTTACGCGAGTGCTGGCAGGTATTACTCGCGTGGAAGATGCAAAAACAGGCGCGAGCTTGCCTCGCAGTGAAGATTGGGTGACGCGACAAGGTTATTTGCGCGAGCGGCGTGGTGGACGCTTTGCCGCACCTGATCAACCACGGTTTGGACGCGCGCGGATTGATGCTTTGCGTACACAGTTGGCAGATTTACAAAAACAATCACTAGCTTTACAGACGCAGTTAAAACCGGTCAATGCTGATATTCAAGTCATTAAAGCGCGATTGGCAGGCGTGGATGCCACTGTGCAACTTGCCAATCGCAGTGCCGAGTTTGCAGAAGCGCGTTTGCAATATGAGGCTTTAGTAGCGGAACGTCGCGCCATTGGTGAAAAATCTTATGCGGCAACAGAGGCTAGAAATCAGCTGGAAAAAGACTTAAGTAATGCCAGAAGTGCTTTACAAACATTTTTAACGCAATTAGAGCGTTTGGACCGTGAAATTGCTGAAAAAGAAAACCGTGAAGGTCGGTCTGACCAGGTAAAGCGATTATTACGCTTGCGGCACGATAAACGCAAGCTACCACCAGCTTGGCAACATGCTGATGACAATAAACAGCTCGCAGAAAAGTGGGAAAGCGCAAAGCTCATTGATATTAAAGTCAGCGAAATTGAACGCCGTTTTGAAACCGAATCATGGGAAAAAGACGAAACCGTGATTGCGCTACGCAACAAAATTAAAGCCGATTATGAAACGCAATCTAAAGATTTAGAAATACGCCGTCGCGATAACGACACCGCACGTAGTCAAACCGATGCCGCGCGTGAGCAATACATTAAAGTGTTGCGTCACACGGTGGGGCGTTACACTAAAAACCTCAAAGTACTGGGCGATATGGCAGGCATTGCTGTTGAACACGAGGCTGTGATGCTTTCTGCCGATGATGTCAGCCTGTCTCAAGCGGGTCTTGTGGTGCGTTTTGGCTTTGATGACAAAGGCTTTGCTGGTATGAATGACGGTGATGCATCAGGCGGTCAGCAAGTGATGAAGTCACTCATTTTGCTGGTGGCGTTAATGATGGAAGACTCGCGCCCAGGCGGCTTTGTGTTTATTGATGAGCCGTTTGCGCATTTGGATATTTTTAATATCAAACGTGTTGCAAGCTTTTTACAGGCGACCAAGGCGCAGTATTTACTCACTACGCCTGTCACGCATAATGTAAATGTATATGACCCGTCCATGCTGACATTAGTGACTTCTAAAAAGAAAGTAGAGGCACAATGGGCGCCGCGGGTGGGTGTGTTAGTGCGTGAAAAGTCGTAGTTAATGACAAGCAATGCTTTAAAAATTGAATATCTGGATAAACTGCGTTTGCCAAAGAAACGTAGGCGTTATGCTGATGTTGCGCCTGTTTCACTTGCAACTATCCCCACAGAATGGCGCGAACTATTAGCACAGTGGTTGCGCCTTGGCGGCAATAGTCGCTGGGAGACCTTGCTTAAAAAAGCAGGGTTAGCCAAAAAAATCAGCGCAGAAACCTTGCTTGATTGGCTTTTAAGCAACGGATGGGCAGTGGTGGATGAAGAGCGCAAGCACGGTGATTGGTGGCCGTATCGCGTTGAGTTACGTGCGCTGAAAGCCTTGCGTAATCAACTTGGTTTGCCAGATATGGATGATATTGCAACACAATGGCAAAGTTTACGTGCAGAGCTACAAGTTAATGCTGAAGGTAACGTATCTTTGCTTGCAACGTTAAGTGCCTTAGATGCCATGCCCATAAGCCGCGCTATTTCTCGCGCTACGTTGGTGCGGTCTTTGCTGGCTTGGGGCACAGATAAACGTGTCGGCACATATCGCGATTTTTCATTGTTTGCCCGTGCCGCCACAAAAGAACTCAGCCAAGCAGAATGGGTCTGGTTAGATGCACATTTTGATTTGGCGGAATTTAATATAGAGCAGCACACGCCTTTGTTATGTATTTCAGCCAATATAATATTGCGCACTCATCTAGGTGAAATTCACTTGAGCGCAATGCCTGATTTTGCGGCTTTAACACCCGCAACCGTTAGGAGCATACAGTCCGCTGAGGGGGAAATTAGCGCTTGGATTTTGGTTGAAAATCGCACCAGTTTTGAGCGTGTGGCACGCAACAAACAAGCCCATGAGGGTGTGATTTGGTTGCCAGGCTATCCACCAAGTTGGTGGAAAGAAGTGGTTGCGCATTTGATTAAAGTTTTACCAGCCCCAGCAAAAATTGCCTGCGACCCTGACCCAGCAGGCATTGCGATCGCATTAAGTGCCATTGCCTTATGGCGTGCAGTAGGACAGGTGGCTGTAGCATGGAAAATGGGTGAGGAGGAATTAAAAAACCTGGCTAACAAAAAATCGCTCTCAGATTTTGATCAACAACAGCTTGCCGGCTTGTTAAAGCAAGATTTACCGGTTGAATTAAAAACGTTGGCAGACTATATGCTGATCAGCCAACAAAAAGGGGAGCAAGAAGGATATTTGTAGCCCAATGCGGAGTTAAAGAAATTAATTATCTGCAAATGTAATAAAATAGCGGTTTAGAAAATAATGCATTATTTGAGAGTAAACAATGACTGACCAAGTAAACGAAGTAATTCAAATTGATGAAAACCACGTCATCGCCGAGCGCCGTGAAAAGCTAAAAGCACTGCGCGAAAGCGCTAAATTAAATGGTGGCGTCGCTTTTCCAAACGATTTTAAGCCTGATTCTCAAGCGGCAGTATTACATGCTGAGTTTGGCGGCTTTGATAACGAAGTGCTAGACCCAAAAGCGGTGCATGTGAGCATTGCCGGCCGCATGA
>JABFSF010000154.1 GCA_013140755.1 Methylotenera sp.
GGTTTTGGCTTGATATTCGTGTAGATTCATTTTATAGTGCTTAACGTTGAGAGTTATTTTTCAAGTCGTATTTTCTCGCAAAAGCTGATGATAAGCTAGCAAAAACCTCAAAAGAAAGGAAATCGTTCATGACAACCGCTTCTCCTACCCTACGCGACATTACTGGAATGGGCTATGAACAATTTGGCCTTTCAAACGCTGCACTGATAATGGTGGACTGCCAAAATACCTACCGTCAGGGCATTATGCAACTCACCAATGTTGAGCCAGCAATTCAGGAAGCGCAAAAGTTACTGCAATTAGCGCGAGATGTAAAAATCCCGATCATTCACATTCAGCATGACGCTGGCGTGGGTACGCCATATGACGTTAGTGCTGAAATAGGTAAAATTTCTGCAGAAGTCGCGCCTATCAACGATGAAAGCGTGATTACTAAAAACTACCCCAATTCTTTTATTGCCACACCGCTAGAGTCTCAACTAAAAGCTTTAGGCATTAAGAATGTAGTGATTGCTGGCTTTATGACGCATATGTGCATTAACTCTACCGCCCGCGGTGCATTTAACTTAGGCTTTAATCCTCTAGTGGTCGCTAGCGCCTGTGCAAGCAGAAGCTTGACTGGCGCAAACGGCAAAGTGATTGATGCGCAAACCATGCACGATAGTGCATTAGCAGCCATCAGCGATTTATTTGCAGTGGTGGTGGATGATGTTGCTAGCTTAAAAAAATAATTTTTAATCCAGGCAGTGTACAAACAAGATCAGGAAAATATCAATGATAGTGAAGCATTTTTTTAATTAAAATGTGCCGCATCTAAGTTTGCTTAACTAAAATTGCTTCGTACAAAAGTTTCTCATCATTAAAATCAACAAAATTTATTAAATTGACAACATCAAGCATAAATCAAAATAGTGCTATTGACGTATGGTCATAGATTTGTTCTCTAGGCGCATTGTGGGGAGTAGTTCACCTCTGTATTAAACGACCATTGCGACCATTGCGACCATTCAGCCTGCTGCCAGATATATTGTTGATAATTACCGCATAGTTAACTATCTATATGTCGTCACAAGCATAATGCGCTCAAATTTCAATTTTTATAGCTTAGAAATTTTGGCACATTATTCTTAGTAATGTTGCGTTATTAAAATAATGCTGAATTAACGTAACGTAGGAATTATTTGGTGCCCGGGGCCGGAATCGAACCGGCACGACCTTACGATCGAGAGATTTTAAGTCTCTTGTGTCTACCAATTTCACCACCCGGGCGGATGGAAGGTGTACATCAAATTGCGGTGCGTATTCTAACACTGAGAGATGCGTTTCGGCAAAAGCTAAATGAAATAATTTGGAATTATTTACTTATTTTTTACGTTTTTGCGTCTCACGCAAAAATTTGGCGGTAAATATACTAGGCTCAAGCCTGAACCGCTCACTTAGAAGCACTTACTTTAGACCTAAAACATCCCGCATATCAAATAAGCCAGTTTTTTTATCACTTAAAAATTTAGCAGCACGCAATGCTCCGAGTGCAAACGTAGCGCGACTACTGGCTTTATGCGTCAACTCAACGCGCTCACCAATACCAGCAAGCACGACTGTATGGTCACCAACCACATCACCACCACGCAGGGTGGCAAAGCCAATTTTTCCTGCTTCACGCTCGCCTGTAACCCCTTCACGTGCATAAATAGCACAGTCTTTTAAGTTTTGCCTCAAACCGTGAGCCGCCGCTTCGCCTAAGCGCAATGCAGTGCCTGATGGCGCGTCAACTTTATGACGATGATGCATTTCAACTACTTCAATATCGTATCCTGTATTAAGCACTTTTGCCGCTTGCTCAACCAAGTTAATCAATAATGTCACGCCCACACTCATATTAGGTGCAAATACAATCGGGATATTGCGTGCAGCAGCTTCAATCAATTGTTTTTCTTCTGCAGTAAAACCTGTAGTACCAATCACCATACTGACATTATTTTGCTGACAAAGTGATAAATACTGCACACTAGCTTCAGGTCGGGTAAAGTCAACTAATACATCTGCATCTTTGAGTGTTGACTGCACATCATCAGTCAATTTTACTTGCGAAACTCTGCCAAATTGCGCACCCGCATCACGCCCTAAATCAGGGCTCGCTGTGCGGTCAAGCGCACCATGCAAAATCAACTCAGCATCAGAAAAAACTCCTTCTAATAAAGCGTGCCCCATACGACCTGAACATCCAGCAATGACTACTTTTAATGGCTTAGCCATAACTTCACTTTCCTAACAATCGGTTTAACTAAACAATCTGTTTCGTGTTGATGATTAAAATCCAATTTTCTCTAACATCCTATCAAAGAAACTTGGGTCATTCTCAGCAGGCAAATCCTTAGGTGCAGGAATTGTTTTATTGCCTACACGTGGGGCTTGGTCAGATGGCGTAGGTAAACTAGGCTCCTCTGGCACATAGCTACGTAAATTTTTATCAAAAATCATTCCAGCAGGAGATTGATAGCTTGGTGTTTTAGGCATTGCGGGTTCACCTTCCACTACTGCATCTTTGACAACTGCAGCCTGTGCGGGCTGTTCATTGGTAACAGGCAAAGGTTTAGAAGCCTCTACAATAGGCGTTTCTACCACAGGTTTAGGCTCTGGCTGTGACGTAGTGTTTTCTACAGTCGCAGGCAATGCTAAAGGTACCGCCATAATTGGCTTCACTTCTTCTACAGGGTTAGGCGTATCAACAGATGGTGTAGGAGGTACAGGTAAAGAAGCCTCTGGTTTTTTACCCTCTTCAACAACTTTACTTGTTTTAGCAGTCACATTGGCGTTTTGTTCATTTTCAGAATCATTTTTACCCCAAAACTTTAATTTACTTAACAAGCTTTTTTCTTCAGCTTTTTTATTAGGTGCAACAACCCGTGTGCCAGTTTGTGATTTGCTTTCATCTAGCTTAGTTTGATTATCAGCAGAAACCACATCACCACGCACTGTTTTTAATAGTTCCTTTTCAAAATCTAAAATTACACGGCGTTGCTCTACAATTTTTCCGCTTTCACGCATCTGATAAACGTAATCCCAACGATTGCCATGAAAGCTATCTTGAATAAGCGGCGTACCCATAATAAAGCGTACTTGAGATTTAGTCATACCAGGGCGCAATTGCAACAACATTTTAGAAGTGACAACATTACCTTGTTGCACATCTAATTTATAGGGTTTAATGCTAGGCAAGGCAGTACCACACGCCGTAAGTAACATTGCGACTAAAATGATAAAAGTACGTAAAAAGTTAAAATAACGCATATCATGACTTTAATTTGAATTGGCGTTAATATACCACGTAGCGCACGAAGCAAAAACACTCCTCAACAAATACTAGAGTTATCTAACCATGCAAGATACCAAAGATTTAAAAAATGTTGGGCTTAAAGTCACCTTACCAAGACTTAAAATATTAGGCCTTTTTGAAAACAGCAAAGATCGCCACCTATCCGCTGAGGATGTTTATAAAATCATGATAAACGCAGGTGAAGACGTAGGCTTAGCAACAGTTTATCGCGTACTCACACAGTTTGAAGAAGCTGGCTTGCTTGTAAGACATCACTTTGAAAGCGGTAAAGCAGTATTTGAGTTAAATAGTAGCGGTCATCATGACCATATTGTTTGCATAAAATGTGGGCGTGTTGAAGAGTTTTATGACCCTGAAATCGAATCAAGGCAAGAAATCGCAGCAAAAAAACTAGGCTTTACAATGCATGAACATGCTTTAACAATTTATGGCACCTGCAATCAAGAGCCTTGTTTAAAGTCCAAGTAAAGTAGTTTTTAGCATTGATTTTTAAAGTTGAATCAAGTAGTATCTCGCCCTCAATTATGAAACCTTAATTGAAGCGCAACAAACGGAGAGCTGGCCGAGTGGTCGAAGGCACTTCCCTGCTAAGGAAGCATACGGGCTTAAATCTGTATCGAGGGTTCGAATCCCTCGCTCTCCGCCAAGCCACTAGTTAGGCTTTTCAGGCTTAAACAACGCTTCCCCCCATCATCGTAAACACAAAAATTGACGCAAATATCGCATCAAAGCTAGAATGCGCCATCGTTTACAAATAACTTATCCAGTTTAAGGTTCAACATGCCACGAAAATTAGTAGTTGCCAATTGGAAAATGCATGGTAACTTAAACACCAATCAACATTTATTAAATGGCTATATTGAGAAACTTAGCGCACTCACCCATGTGGACGTGGTGGTTTGTGTTCCTTACCCTTATTTAGCGCAAGCACAATTGTTACTCAAAAACACCAACATTGCTTGGGGTGCACAGAATTTAAGCAAAGATACTGTAGGTGCGTTTACTGGTGAAGTAAGCGCAAACATGCTGTTAGACTTTGGGGCAAGTTATGTGATTATTGGACACTCAGAACGCGCAACCGCTTATTGTGAGTCAGACGAGAATATTGCCACTAAATTTTCGCAAGCTAAAGCGCATGGTCTTACGCCAATTTTATGTGTAGGCGAAACGTTAATTGAGCGCGAAGCTGGGGTGATGGAAATGGTTGTTGCTAAGCAAATTGACACAATTATTCACACTTATGGTGCAAGTATTTTTGCTAATACTGTAATTTCGTACGAGCCAATATGGGCAATTGGAACGGGATTAGCAGCGACTGGCGAGCAAGCGCAAAGTATGCACAAATTTATCAGAAATCGTATTGCAAGTTTTGATGAAGCCGCCGCAACTAGCTTGAAAATTCTCTACGGGGGGAGCGTAAATCCTCAAAATGCGGTACAATTATTCGTTATGCAAGACATCAACGGCGGCTTAATTGGTAAATGCTCATTAAGCGCACATGAATTTGAAGCAATCTGCCAAGCTGCGAATCAAAGCTTCAGTTAAAGTCTAGGTAATCACGATTTGCGAATGTTAACAATATCGCATCTCAAAAAAGCAAAGTAAGTTAAAGGTAAATAATGGAAAAAATAGTGTTAGTGATTCATGTATTAGCGGCCGCTGGCGTGATTGGTCTTGTGCTTTTACAACACGGTAAAGGTGCAGATATGGGGGCTTCATTTGGTAGCGGTGCATCGGGTAGTTTATTTGGCGTTTCTGGCTCATCTAACTTTATGAGCCGTGCCACAGCAGGCTTTGTCACAGTTTTTTTTGCTACAAGTTTAACATTGGCTTACATGGCCAGCCACCAAGCAGATAAACGTAGTGTTGTTAAATCTCTTGCAAGCACAGCAGTTGCTAAAGACAAAGCAACACCAAACGATAAAGCAACAACCGACACAAAACCAACGGACGTTGTACCTAAATAGGTTTAAATAACTTTAAAAAATGCCGTCGTGGTGGAATTGGTAGACACGCAGCCTTGAGGTGGCTGTGACGAAAGTCGTGAGAGTTCGAGTCTCTCCGTCGGCACCAACAAAATGATTGATTTAAAATAAAAAAACACGCGTTTCGCGTGTTTTTTTATTTGGGTCTTCGTAAAGTAGTGTGCATTTGAAGTTTTGAATAATTTTTAGCTCAACCTTGATGATTGTGAATCTGTTACTTTTACTTACTTTTTGTTTAGTTTTGATTTTGTGTATGGTTGCTTTATGGCGAACTTAATTTAGAGGTTAAATGGCAAAATCAGATACGATGCAGAAGTTTGATATTTTACAAAATCAGCGTGGTCTGCAAATATTTAGAGTAGATATTGTTTACAAGTAAAACGCTTTAAGTTTTGTGCGTCGCCATCGCAAGCATTAACTTCACAAAACGTGCACGTGTATCTACGCCTAGTTTGGCATAAACATGCTTAATTTGCGTATTGACAGTATTTGGGCTAGTTCCCAGAGTCTTAGCCACCTCTAATGCGGATTCTGATTTTAAAAGAGTAATTGCTACTTTTGCTTCAGCAGGGGTTAAGCCGTAAGCGCTTTGCAGCAAAACTGGGTCAATCACTACATCCTGCGCCCCATCGTTTATAAAGATAATGGCAGCGAACTCACCCGTAGCAGCAATAAACTCATTTTGCTCCCCTAGCGAGGATAACTGCAATGTGTAGTTTGCTCCACCAGAAGTTCGTGGCACAACTATGCTTTTTGAAAAATGAGGTGTGGAATATGGATCACGTTCTAAAGTGGCACTTACAGCTTCATTAATGACTTTAGTTAGTTGATTATTATCTGCAACAATAAAATTCAAACCATGTGCATTACTGCTCTTACGTAAGCCCAAGCCATCAGCTTCATCTAATATTCGCTGTGCTTTGGTGTTAGCAAAAGCAACTGCACCAGAAGCATTTAATAACAGTACGCCTGAATGCAACCTATCTAATACGGCTAAGCTAGTTGCAACGGTTAGTTCGGCAGTTCTCAAGCGCTGCATTACACCTAATGATCGCGATAAATGTGGCAACACCAATTGCATACGTGAGCGGTCTTTTTCACTAAATGTTGGATCACTCAAGCCACGAAAGAAAGAGCAGGCAGAAGGCATTGTACTAGTAGAATCCATGCCAAAAATCACGCTAGTCATGAGTTGCGCCATGTCATTGAGTGATAAACATTCTTTGTATATTACGGACTCAAGCAACTGATCTTTTGTGACTAGTTCCTCGCCAAGTACAACATTCCCCTCAAGAAACAAATTTTTCTTAACAGCCGAAATCGTCCAAACATCACTGCTAATGTATTTGCTCATATATAGATCAACTACTTCTTGCCTAATTCCATGCAAAAAGAAATAACCTCCATCTTGTGGCGTATGTAAGGCAGTGAATAGAAAACAGCCATGCGCTTGGATGTAATTGGCAACAGCAGGGAGAATGTCTTTAGTCCAACGGCTTGGGTCAGTAGCACCTTCGTAGATAAGGCCAATTAAATTACTCAATTCAGCCAGTTCAAAGTTTTGGCTATCCATTTAGTATCCTTTTTTTATTTTTATACCCAATTTGGGTGATGCTTTCACTACGTGATATAGATTAACATTAATTTACAGTTTGCTTAGCAAATACCAATGCGAATTTTAAAAACAAACAAATGAGATTTTATGGAGAATAAAATTGCTTAATAAACTATCAAAATTTTCAGTACATGTAATTCTCCTTGTTTTGCTGGGATCACTTAGCGGCTGTGTAGGTCCAATAGATTTGTTGCTAGAAGGGATGGCTGAATCGCAAATGACTCCAGAAGGGTTAGGCATTTCAGCAGCTAATTACCGTGGCTGGGACTGCAATACTCTAAATCTCAATGTAGAAAGCTTTGAAAAAGAACGTTTAAAAGCTGATGATAAAAGACCGTGGCAATGGCATATTGATGCTATGAATCAAATAAGAACAGAAAAAAATTGTGCAGGTTCAGGAGGTAGTGCTGTTCAGCAAACAAATCCAAGCCCTACAGCTAATCAAAGTGTGACTGACACTCCTGTAATCAGCCAAAGTGCCAATATAGCACCTAGAAACACCATTGGTATTAATATGGTTGATTTAACGCCTGCCATTGCCGAATCAATGAAGATGAAAGCAACTTCTGGAGTTGCAGTAGTAGAGGTTATCAAAGGACTTTCCGCAGAAAAAGTAGGTATAAAACCTAAGGATATCATTACCGAAGTTGCAGGCCAGTCGGTTTCTACCCAACAACAAGTGCAAGATATCCTCAGCAATATGAAATTAGGCTATATGGCAGACATTCAAATTTTGCGTAATAAAACGCGCAAAGCATTTAAAGTCAAAGTGATATCAAGTGACAAACTCCCTAAGTATAAAGTGAGCAATCAATCCCAGCTCAGCAAAACAAATACTGCCACGCCAAACAGCATTAAACCAGAGGTAGCCACGGGGCCAATAGTGTACTCATATTGCTGGTATACCACTGTCGAAAATAGAAAGCATTGGACATCAAGCGTATTTAGCCTAGTGCAGACACCAAGCGTCAATCAGACTAGTGAATTAGCCGATGAATTTAGAGCGTTTTTAGATTCACGCTATCACTTGGGTGAGAAAGAAGGCATGGATACAATCTGCCAACTATTTGATACGCAAGCACAGGCGACAAAAGCATGGGATAAAACGCGCAAAATATATCGTTTTGATACTGTAGAAAATAATGAAATTGATTGGAAGCCAGCGAATTGATTTATCAGTAGTTCTTTTATGTTGTCATTATGGAGGTCATTAAAATGAAATTTAACATCTCAAACCTAATAGCAAGCTTATTAGTCAGTTCAGCAATGCTTTATCCTTGCATTAGTAATGCGGCCACAGGGACAGTTGAAATTCTTAATATTCAAGATGACAAAAGTTGTAGTCATACTTGTAGAGTTCAACATATGGCATGTATTCAAGCTATAAAAGAAGTTTTAAAAACTGGTAGAGTGGTAGACCCTCAAGAGTTTGATATACCTAATGGATGTAATGCCTCTTCAAAGCAAAATGCTACAGCATGCATCTGCGTTAGCAATCCTGAATGGTCTGGAAATTAACTCTTGATTTGCAAACTAAAATTTTAAACATCGAAGATTTACCTATTAAGGGGATAATAAATGAAGCTATTTAATACATCTATCATAGCAACCCTGTTGGTTATTGTTTCTGGCTGCGCTAACCTCAACAGTGTTCATCGTGAGTTAAAGGTAGGTGATGGTGTTGGTGCTTTAGTAGACATTAAACAACGAGGAATTTTTGTATCAAAGGATGCAAGATCACCCTCTGGCACTATCGTTTGCGCTGAACCTAGTCCAGATGCTTTGTCCGCTTATGCTGCTGAACTGGCGGGTAAAGCTGATATTTCAGGCAAAGGTTCAGCAGAGTTGTCACATGCTTTTCAAGAAAGCGCTTCATTTACTGGGCTACGCACACAAACCATTCAGTTACTTAGAGACTCTCGTTATCGAGATTGTGAAGCTTTTATGAATGGCGCTTTAAGCCAAACTCAGTATGATAATCAAGCGCGCAGACATCAGAAAATAATGACTGCACTTATGGCAATTGAGCAGCTTACAGGTGTAATTCGATCTCCTTCGGTGACAATTAACACAGCAGGTTCTGCGGAAGTTGCACACTCAATTGCAGAAATGCGTGTTGAATTGACAGAGATCGATAAAGCGATTGCTGATTTTGAAAAGAAAAAAGCTGGTTTGGCTGAGGATGAAAAGAGCAAGGTTGACGAAAAAATTAAATTATTACAAAGTAGCAAGGACTCAATCAGCAAAGGCATTGAAAGTGCGAGAGGGTTGCTGGCAACAGGCTCCGCCACATCAATAATTAGCAATGCGGGTATTCCTACGCAGCGAAGCGATGCGCATATTCAGGCAGTCACTGACGCTGTCAAGGAGATTACATTGTCAATAACGAGGATTAACGATTTCCCGCAAATATGCCTTGACTACTTGCAGAGAGACTCAGAAAATTTAAATCCAAATGCTAAACAGATACAAGTTATATGCGCTACATATTTTAAATATGATCAACTTCTAAAAGAAAGTGACACTGAAAGCAAACAAGAACAAAGCGCAAACTCCGCTAAAGCAAAAAAAGATACAACTGATGGGAATGCTAAAACCGTTACTGATATTAGGAAGAATTGGCTTGATAGTACAAAAACCGTTAAACCACCATCTAAACTTAAAGCAGTTGACTGACTATCGAAGAATTGTGTTGATGTAAAAATATTTTGAATATGCCTTAAATTTTGGAGAAAAAGAATGAAAATAATAGTTCCATTAGTGATATTTACAAGTTGGTTTGGAAATGCCTATGGTGAACTAGGTATTGATGCACCATTGCCAAAAATCAAGAAGTCCAATGGACCTTCGCTAGAGGAAACTACAAACTGGATTGATGAGAAATTTACGTCTTTGTCAATAGTAAAAGGTGCAGTTGATAAGGAGACATATAAATACACGGCAACATTTAACGGATGTGATTCCACACTAACAATAATTACCGATCATGATGAGCCAAATAGAATCAAAGCTTTAACTTTTGCTAACTTTCCATTGCAAAATATTCAAACAAGTAATGGAGATGGGAGTGTAATTACCATTAACAATCATATTTATTTCCAAGGGATAGGTCATAAGAATGTCATTAGGTCAATTACGCTAAATAATGTTACTTTGGATGATAAGGCTATCATTGAGAAGTATGCAGTTAAAGGCGACAACAAGGGACCAAATTGCTGTTATTTTAATGAAGGTGGAAAAAGCATAACTGCAAAAAGGAATTTGGGAGCCTATTTTGATATTGAAGTTAAAGAGCTTGATGTTGCCGTGAGTTTATCAAAGGCGTTTAATCATGCAGCGAAACTTTGTCAGCAAAAAGTTGCTGAAGATATTGAGGCGCAGCAAGCTAATAAAAAGAAGGATTTATTCTAGAGAAATTATGATGAATATATTAACGCCTTTTCTTATTGGAGCTATTCTATTACTTCAATCTTTTATTGTTTTTGGGGCAGAGATTGATAATGGAATTGCTGAATTCAAATCTGGTAGATATACAGAGGCAATGAAGATATTAGTCCCACTGGCCAACTCTGGAAACGATGAGGCGCAGCGTATAGTTGGTGAGATGTGCTATAACGGGCAAGGTGTAAAGCGCGACATAAATGCTTCCTTTAAATGGACTGAAATCTCAGCTTCAAATGGAAATAAAATTGCGCAATATAATTTGGGTTATCTCTATGAAATTGGTGGGGGAGTTGCTATCTCATTACCTCAAGCTATTGAGTGGTATGAAAAAGCTGCCATTCAAGGGCATATAGGAGCTCAACACAAATTGGGAGATTTGTATTCAGCAATAGATCGAAATAAGGCCATATACTGGTATGAGAGTGCAGGTCAAAGAGGTGATGAGGTAGCTAGGGAAAAGTTCGCAATGTTATCTTCTAAAAAAGTTGCGGATGATTGGGAGTCTGAAAAAGCACGCGATGAAAAAAAGCGTAAACAGGAATTGCAAGAACGTAAAGTGGCGCAGAGAGAAAGAAAAAGACGTGAGGCTGAAGCCGAGCGAGTAAGTCAAAGTGATCCACAATTTCGCAGCCCAACACCGTTTGATGGTCTTGATGCGATTAATCAGGTAATGATTGATGGACAAAGACAGCGTGACGAAGCTGCCGCAGCTCGCTCTGGTGCGAGAACCGTTTCTCAAGTCATGCGTGAGGCGGAAGCAAAGCAAGCGTATGAATCTTCTGTGAGTGAATCTTCAAGTGATTCTTCAAACAGTTCAAGTTCATCAAGCAGTTCAAGTAAGTCCTCAAATAGCAGTACAAAAGATTCTTCAAGTAATTCCAAAAAGTATGTTTATGTTGTAGATGAGGTTTCAAAATATTTTAGTCGCAAAAGCGCAGCTGATGGATGCCAGAAGCTAGAAGAAGAGTTTGCAAAAAGTGCAAATAAGACTGTTGGGGTTACGGTTAAGCGCAAGGTTATAAGTAGAGGATCTTGTACTTGTGATGATATTTCAGAACGCAGCAATTATGTTGCATTTAATTGCCACTTGCCAATTAAAGTTGAAGAAACGAGCGAGGTACCACTTGGTAAGGGTTCAGGACCAGCTTCAGGAGTGTCTAGATAAAATGAAATTCAAGATAGTAAAGTTCGCTATACTTTTTAACGCTCCATTAGATGGTGCAAAGTAATTCATCAGACAACCATGCTACAAAGCCTCTCCATACGTGATTTCGTTATCGTTAATCAACTCGATTTAGAATTTAATGCGGGTTTTACCGTGCTTACGGGTGAAACTGGGGCGGGTAAGTCTATTTTGATTGATGCGTTGTCACTCGCCTTAGGTGCGCGCGGTGAGGGTGGCGTTACACGCGCGGGTTGCGATAAGGCTGAAATCAGCGCTATTTTTAGTATAGCGATGTGAGCAGCCATTCCAACCGTTTGATAATTAAATAAATTTATAGAAAAAGCATCATATTTTAAAGCTTGAAAGTGCTCAAGGTTATAACTGGGAACCAAAGTAACGAAAGGTGTCATTTGTTTATACAACCCAATATGAATGCTTTGTGTATCAGACTTCGCCTCTTGGTCAGAAACGTCTGCTGAAAATCCCGCATAAGCTCTTAAATGTTGGTTAATCTGCCACCCTGCATTTAAGTTTAACTCTAAACCCGTATAATTTCTATTTGCGGTATTCGCTTGAATTGCACCTGATAATGATAGTGTGAATGGTGACTTCTGCTCAAAATCAAATTGATGTTTAACAAAAAACGTTAAATTATCTGCGCCATCATTTTGTTGTGGTTTTTTTGAAAATGCAAGCTGGCTAGTCGCTCGCGTTAAGTAGATTGTTTTATCTTCGCTCCGATATGGAACATCTAATCCAATATGCCAATCATCTGCGACACCATATCTAAAGCGAATAAATTCACCTGTACTTTCAGCACGTTTAGTTGCCCTGCCTTGCAAGCCAACAAAATCAACCTCTAGTTTTGCTTGTAATCATACTCATTTACCAAAGCATCAAACTGCCCCACAGGAACGACATCAGTGGGGAAGAGGTAATCTTCACACCACCCAACACTGGATCTGAGTAATGTTAAAACTAAGAGGCTTTTTATTATTTGTAAGTGATGCATGTTGACCTTTAATAAGTCTGAAAAATTTAATTATCTGTATCCTATCAAAGCGATTGACGCTTAATGCTGACTAAATCATCCCAATTACCATCTAACTTAGTTGAGTAGCCTGTGATATTGTTGCGCATTGCAACAAACTGCCCTTCATACCACAAAGGAATATAAGGCAATTGGTGATGAATGCGCGTGGTGGCAGCTTGCCAAGCTTCTTTATCCAATAGTGCATCAAGCTGCGCATCAGTATATCTGCCACGATTAAACCCATTAGGAGGTGTATTAGCACTACCAAAGGCTCTGCTGTAAATTTCAGGGGTTTTAATACCTACCCATGTTAGACCATAGAGCTGAAAATTGCCTGCTTTCACATCCGCAAAAAATGTTCCCCAATCTAAACTGCGAATTTCTAAGTTAATCCCTGCTTCGGCCATTTGCGCTTGCATAATGGTGGCAAAACGTACGCGCTGTGGATCGGTGCTAGTTTTATAGATCAACTTAAGCGGCAATTTTATGCCTGCCTCACTAAGCAATTTTTTAGCTAACACAGGATTGTAATCGTACAAAGACAATGAAGATCGCACATTAGTGTAATGTTCTGGCGGCAATATTGTGCTGGCAAGGCGTGTATTGCCCACCATCACTTTTTTAATCATTGCTTGACGATCAATAGCATGGGCAATGGCGAGGCGCACTTTTTGGTTTTTTAAAGTAGGGTCTTGCATATTCAACCCTAAATATGAAAAATTAGCCCCCCACCCCGTTTTAACAGTCACCTCTGGCTTGGTTTTTAGGTGAGCTACCAGTTCTGGCGGCAAATCACCTTGCAACAAATCAGCTTCATCTCTTAAGAGTTTTAGCACACGTACCGTCGGATCTTTCACCTCACTAATACTAATTTTTTGTCCATCACTTTGTCTTTTTAGTAATAATTGGTTTTGCCAACTTTCGAATACCAGCGCGCCATTACCAATCGGGTGGTGAGAAAAATCATGATGTTGCTCAATTAAGGCTTTGGGCAAAATGCCAACAATGAGTTTTTGCACAAAATGTGTATCTGCCTGCTTTAAATAAAAAGTGATTTCATCATTACCTTGCACTTTTATATACGAGATATTGGAAAATTCGGCAGTCAGAGGAGAGTTTTTTAACGTCCTCAATGAGTCATAAGTGGCTTTCACATCTTGCGCATTTAGTGATGCACCATGATGAAATGCTGCGCGTGTCTGCTTAAGTGTAAAAAAGTACTCTTTTGCGCTCTTAACCTTCCACGTAGCCAGCATTGGTGTCACCTGAAAACTGTTATCAAAATCCACCAATGCTTGGTAAATTAAACGATTTACGCGCTCAGAAGCGGCATCTGTTGCATAACGCGGATCTAAATTGAGGGGAGCTTGCGCAACAGCAAAGTTTATTACTGGCTCGGCACTGGTTTGCATTACTGGCTTACAAGCACTTAGCAACAACAGTAAACTCAGCCATAAAAATTTCAATTGTTTCATAGCGCAAGAGTTTACTAGATTTAATCAAGCTTAGTTTTAAATTTCACCACAAATTATTGAGCAAAAACGCTGATTAAAACAGACTCCCAATCTAAAGAATAACCGCTTAATTGACTTACATCAAATACGATTGTGATGAAGTGCGACAAAATGTCACGGGTAAAATAAGCTGTAAATTTTTAATCTGTACCTTGGGGAGAACTAAATGCAAGTCTCAAATTCGCAATTGAACACGTATAACGATGGGGTTGTACGGCAATTTTCTATCATGGCCGTGGTGTGGGGTGTGGTAGGCATGTTGGTTGGTGTCATTATCGCTGCACAACTTGTTTGGCCTGAACTTAACCTAGGCTTGCCTTGGACGAGTTTTGGTCGCTTACGTCCATTACACACTAATGCGGTTATTTTTGCGTTCGGTGGTTGTACTTTATTTGCAACCTCTTACTACGTGGTGCAACGTACTTGTCACACCACTTTGTTTATGCCGCAATTAGCGAAGTTTACTTTTTGGGGTTGGCAGGCTGTTATTTTGGCCGCTGCTATTTCTTTACCGCTTGGTTTTACCACAGGTAAAGAATATGCTGAGCTAGAGTGGCCTATTGATATTTTAATTACATTGATATGGGTGGCTTACGCAATTGTGTTTTTTGGCACAGTGGGTACACGTAAAGTTAAACATATTTATGTGGCCAATTGGTTTTTTGGCGCATTTATTATCACCGTAGCTTTGTTGCACATTGTCAACAGTGCAGAAATGCCTGCTAGCTTCATGAAATCATATTCAGCTTATGCTGGCGCACAAGATGCAATGGTGCAATGGTGGTATGGTCATAATGCGGTTGGCTTCTTCTTAACGGCTGGCTTCTTAGGCATTATGTATTACTTTGTACCAAAACAAGCAGATCGCCCTGTGTATTCATATAGCTTATCAATCGTGCATTTTTGGGCATTGATTTTCACCTACATGTGGGCGGGTCCTCACCACTTGCATTACACCGCATTGCCTGATTGGACACAGTCTTTAGGTATGGTATTTTCACTTGTATTACTTGCACCAAGCTGGGGCGGTATGATTAACGGCATGATGACCTTATCAGGCGCATGGCACAAATTACGCACAGACCCAATCCTGCGTTTCATGATTGTTTCATTGTCTTTCTACGGTATGAGTACGTTTGAAGGTCCAATGATGGCAATTAAAACCGTGAACTCACTTTCACACTATACCGACTGGACCGTTGGTCACGTTCACTCTGGTGCACTTGGCTGGGTAGGCCTAGTTTCTATGGGTGCAATCTACTACATGATTCCACGCTTGTTTGGTCAAAAACAAATGCACAGCATTAAAGCCATTGAGTTGCACTTTTGGCTAGCAACGATTGGCATCGTACTTTACATCTCAGCACTTTGGATTTCTGGCGTGATGGAAGGCTTAATGTGGCGCGCTATCAATACAGATGGCACACTCACTTATACCTTTGTTGAGTCAGTAAAAGCAAAACATCCTTACTACATTATTCGTTTGTTGGGTGGCTTGCTCTATCTTAGCGGCATGACCATTATGTTGTGGAATGTCATCAAAACAGCTACCAGCGGTAAAGCGGCCGTTGCAGCTATTCCACCCGTTGCCGCACATGCATAAGGAAAATATTATGTCTAATCATGAAAAACAAGGTGGCTTTAGCCACGAAAAAGTTGAAACCAGTAACTTTCTAATGATTGTGCTGATTTTAGTCACAGTGGCTTTTGGTGGCTTGGTAGAAATCGTACCACTCTTCTTTCAAAAATCTACCACAGAACCTATCAAAGGTTTGCAGCCTTACACTGCAGTGCAATTAGCAGGGCGTGATATTTACATTCGTGAAGGTTGCTATAACTGCCACTCGCAAATGATACGTCCATTCCGTGCTGAAACGTTACGCTATGGTCATTACTCTGTTGCAGGCGAATCAGTGTATGACCACCCGTTCCAATGGGGTAGCAAACGCACGGGTCCTGATTTGGCACGTGTAGGTGGTAAATACAGTGATGAATGGCAACGCATTCACTTAATTAATCCACGTGATTTAGTGCCAGAATCTATTATGCCTGCTTACCCTTGGCTAGAAACTACACCCGTGAATGCAGCTTCACTTGCCCCGAACATGCGCGCGTTACGCAGGGTAGGCGTACCTTACACAGATGCACAAATTGAAGGTGCCGCTGCAGAAGCTCAAGGGGTGACTGAATTAGATGCCCTAATCGCATATTTACAAGTGTTGGGCACTTACCTTAAATAAAAAAGGATAAATCATGGACATCAATACACTACGCATTTTAGCGACTGTTGCAAGCTTTGTTGTCTTTGTCAGCATCATTATATGGGCATGGAAAAAGCGCAAAACTTCTGACTTTAAAGAAGCAGCTAACCTACCTTTTACAAATGATTAACTTTTTAAAGAATACTCAAATCAACATTCGTTAAAAACTTCGTTAATTGAGGTTTAAAGGAAAATAAAATGAACGACTTTACCAATAGTTTTTGGCCTGTTTTCATCACAGTCATTGCCCTAGGTGGTATTTTAGGGTGTGCTTTACTGTTATGGATTACCAGCAAAATCAAATCAAATAGCCCTAATGGCGATAACACCAATGGTCATGTGTGGGATGAAACTCTGCGCGAAATGAATAATCCGCTACCACGTTGGTGGGTGTGGATGTTTATTATCACCATTATATTTGCATTGTTTTACTTTGCAGCTTACCCAGCACTTGGCAATTACGCAGGCAAGCTGGGCTGGTCGCAAGTAGGTCAATACGAACAAGAAATGGCGAAAGCCAATGAAACAGTCGCACCGCTTTATGCAAAATTTGCGGCAATGCCTGTAGAAACACTTGCAAGCAATGCGGAGGCAAAAGCTATTGGCGAGAGATTGTTTATGAACAATTGTGCTCAGTGTCATGGTTCTGATGCACGTGGTAGCCGTGGCTTTCCCAACCTGACTGATCATGATTGGATTTATGGAGGCAATCCAGAAACCATCACCGAAACTATCACTAATGGTCGTATCGGCATGATGCCCCCAATGGGTGCTGCAGTGGGTACCGAAGATGACGTTAAAAATGTAGCGCATTACGTGCTAAGTCTATCTGGCAGTAACCACGATGCCGCTCGTGCAGAAAAAGGCAAAGAAAAATTTGCAGTTTGTGCAGCCTGTCATGGCGCAGATGGTAAGGGTAACCAAGCCGTTGGCGCACTCAACTTAACAGACAATATTTGGTTGCATGGTGCTGGTGAAGCCGCTATCATCAAACGTATTAACGAAGGTAAAACAAACCAAATGCCAGCACAAAATGTAAAATTTTCAGCTGAGCAAATTCATGTGCTCGCTGCGTACGTGTGGGGTTTATCAAACACAGGCAACAGCACAGCTACTGAAACAACACCTTAGAGAAAAACATGTCAAAAGAACAGAGCTCGAACGAGAATACAGGTACTTCAAATGAAACGACTGTAATCAACCTTTATGCTGCAGCGGAAAAAATTTATCCACGCAGCACGTTCGGGTTCTTCACCAAATGGCGCTGGGTGATGATATGGCTCACCCAGCTCTTTTTTTACGGAGTGCCTTGGATTGAATGGGGCAATCGCCAAGCATTATTATTTGATTTAGAAGCACGCCGCTTTTATATTTTTAATCTTGTACTATACCCACAAGATTTGATTTACCTCACCGCAATTCTCATCATCTCAGCCCTCTCACTGTTTTTATTTACGGCTGTTGCGGGGCGTTTATGGTGTGGCTATACCTGCCCTCAAACGGTTTATACGGAAATCTTTTTGTGGATAGAAACGAAAATTGAGGGTGACCGTGCCGCACGGATGAAACTAGACGGTGCAGGAATGTCTAGTAAGAAATTACTTAAAAAATCCGCAAAACATTTTGTTTGGATAACCTTTGCCTTATGGACAGGCTTTACCTTTGTTGGTTATTTTTCACCAATTCGCGAACTTGGCACTGCCGTTGTGAATTTAGGGTTGGGGCCTTGGGAAGCCTTTTGGATTTTATTTTATGGCTTTGCCACCTATGGCAATGCTGGATTTATGCGCGAACAAGTCTGCAAGTACATGTGCCCTTACGCACGCTTTCAAAGTGCTATGTTTGATGGCGACACTTTAATTGTAACTTACGATGAAAAACGTGGTGAACCACGTGGCAAAGTATCCCAAAAAGCAGGTTTAGATACCGCACAACAAGGTGCCTGTGTTGATTGCAGTCTTTGCGTACAAGTCTGCCCTACTGGCATAGATATTCGCAAAGGTTTGCAATATGAATGTATCGGCTGCGGAGCCTGTGCAGATATATGCGATACCGTGATGGATAAAGTGGGCTATGATCGTGGTTTAGTCAAATATACAACGCAAAATGCTGTGGACAATGGTTGGTCACGCACGCAAATGCTAAAACGTATTATGCGCCCTCGCGTGCTCATCTATACCTCTGTCCTACTCTTACTTGTAATCACTCTACTCACGAGTCTATGGCTAAGAACTTCATTCAAGGTAGATGTGGTGCGTGACCGAGGTGTAATGGCGCGCCTAGCCGATAACGGAAAATTAGAAAACGTCTATCGCTTACAAATTATGAACGCCAATGAAAGTGTACAACATTACAAAATTGAAGCTGAGGGGATTGACGATTTATCCATTGCATCGGACGTATTAAACGAGAATAAAACTGTGACCGTTAATTCAGCGGAATCGCGCTGGGTGCCTGTACGTTTACAAATTGCCGATGGCGCAATCAAACCTGGCTCACACGCAATTGAATTTAAAGTGAAATCACAAGAAACACAAGAAGAAGTAGAAGAGAAATCCATCTTCTTAGTGCCTAGGTGATAATCAATGATAACCACAATGAGTTAACAGAGGTAAAATGATGAGCCCGCAAGAAATTGAACTGGAAGGTAAGCCTTGGTGGTATTTTGGTCACATGTGGTTAGTAGTAGGTGGTCCGCTTGTAGTGGTCATTGCTTCTTTCATTACCCTTTATTTTGCAATTAAAGTACCTGACCCAGTGATAGATACTGACTACTACCGTAAGGGGCTTGAAATCAACAAAACACTTGATGCAAAACGTGATGGCATGGTGCCTGCCATGCTAGGACGCAATCATGCTGCAACAGGTATCAAGCCAATTGATAATACAAATTCTAAGAACTAACTTGCACCGTAAACCCCGTTGCACGCAGTTTTTCGGCCACGCCTTCAAGCCATTCAGTCGATAACCTATTTAGGCGATTTGCTTCAGCTTGCAAAGATTGACGTGCCAAACCATACAAATGAATACCTTTTACCAGTAACTTGACTTGAGCTACAAGCGCAACATAAGCTGCAATCTCCGCCTCTGTTGGTGGTGTATTATCTAATGAGAACAAGCAGGTTTGTATCCATGTAGGGCATATCTCAGCACATTTTTTAAGCCGATTAAGATGTTTCTGCGGATCCAATCGCACATCATTCGTGCGTAAAAAACCAGCCCTACTGCCTGCATCCACCTTAAACCAAACCTCACCATTACAACGCGCAAGATGGCGCACAGCCTCTAAAACTTCTAGTTTATCCATCAAGCTACCATTGGTGATGAGTCGCAACTTAATTTTACCAAGCAAATTAAAGTCTTGAAGTATCGTTTCTATCAACGCAACAACTTGTGGGAACTCTTTGGCACTGCTTGGTTCGCCATTCCCTGAAAAAGCAATATCTTGCAACTGTCGGTCTGCTTCATCCACATGTTGCTGCATAAAATCACCATGCAACACATTGCTGAGAAAACTGCGTAATTCATGCTCAAGCGTATCTAAGGCAATCGGTGGTGGCGTTCCGCGTGTTAAGTTAGGCACATTGCAATAAATGCAACGCCAGTTACAAGCATTGTTAGTGTTCAGGTTAATGCCAATAGAAACGCCGCCTGCCCGACGTGAAACAACAGGATAAACGTAGCGCATACCAACCACATCGCGGTTATGATCAGCACTGGTTAGGATAAGTTTTTTGGTCATGATGCGTATCTATCAAACCTGTATGGATTGCATTCTTTGACAGCCACTAAGCTTGCGAGGACGAGACTAGTAAGCAATCTGTGAATTAAAGATTTTTTTAAGCGCATCAGCATCAATAATTTTCACGTAACGCTGCTTAACTTCAATAATGCCGTCATCACTAAATTTTGAAAAAGTACGGCTAACAGTTTCTAGCTTTAAGCCCAGATAACTACCAATTTCTTCGCGCGTCATTCTTAATACTAGTTCGCTTTGTGATAAGCCTCTGGCATGCAAACGCTGCACCAAGTTGAGTAAAAATGCCGCCAAGCGCTCTTCTGCCCGCATATTACCAAGCAACATCATCACACTATTTTCACGCACAATTTCACGGCTCATAATTTTGTGGACATGTCTTTGTAATACAGGTAACTCACGAGAGAGCTCCTCAACACTTGCAAATGGCATCACGCAAACCTCAGCATCTTCAAGGGCTACCGCATTGCAGTTGTGGTGGTCGGCCACAATGCCATCCATGCCAATAATTTCGCCCGCCATCTGAAAACCTGTCACCTGCTCACGACCATCTTCACTTGCAACACAGGTTTTAAAAAAACCAGTACGAATTGCATAAAGAGATGTAAAAGCATCTCCACTGCTAAACAACCTCTCACCTTGCTTAATACGGCGGCGCTTTTCTACGACTTCATCTACTTTTTGCATCTCATCTGCGTTAAAACCGACAGGCATACAAAGTTCTCGCAAATTGCAATTTGAGCAAGCGACTTTAAAAGATTCAGTCGTGGTGTGGGGGATAGTGTCAGTTGATTTCATTGCTTTTAAATTTAAAGAGAGTGCTCTCTAGACCAAACATTTGTTTTTTTGACATGCATCAAGGAATTTTACACGTAAAGCTGGCAAAGTCACATCCTAAATTAAAATTAAAGTGACTTACGCATGAGCCATCGTACCGCAAAACTTTCGATTGTAAAAACCGACAGCACACACTCTATCAACGCAACGTATGGTGAACCAGTGCTGTCGCCTGAAACAATACAGAGATTTGATGTATCTGGTCCGCGTTATACTTCGTATCCTACTGCAGATCGATTTATAGAAGCTTTTACAGAAGAAGACTATAAGCAGACTTTAGCACAAAGACGTATCGGTGGGTTAACACTTCCACTTTCAATTTATGTACATATCCCCTTTTGTGAGTCACTTTGTTTTTTTTGTGCCTGCAATAAAATTGTCACCAAACACCATGAACGCAGTGCGGAATACTTAAGCTACTTGAGTCGTGAAATTGACCTCCATATCAAGCACATCGGTGAGGGGCAAATCATCTCGCAGTTACATTTGGGCGGTGGCTCGCCCACCTTCTTTAGTGATGCTGAACTCAGCGAATTGATGGCAATGATACGGCGTCAGTTTGTTTTGGCTACTGGCGGTGAATACTCTATTGAGGTGGATCCTCGCACGGTTAGTCCAGAAAGACTCGCGCATCTTGCTTCATTAGGTTTTAATCGTTTGAGCTTTGGCGTACAAGATTTTGACCCTGAAGTACAAAAAGCTGTGCACCGCATTCAACCTGTAGAGCAAGTATTTTCACTCGTAGAAGCCGCGCGTAAATTAAAGTTTGATTCCGTAAATGTTGATTTAATTTATGGGCTACCAAAACAAACGCCCGAATCATTTGCACAAACTTTAGAAAAAATTGTCGCACTCAAGCCAGAAAGAATCGCGCTTTATGCTTACGCTCATCTGCCTGAGCGCTTTAAGCCACAACGTCGCATTGATGCATACCAACTCCCCAGTGCGGCTGAAAAAATCGCCATGCTTTCTAATGCGCTTGACGCCTTTTTACAGGCTGGTTATGTGTATGTTGGCATGGACCACTTTGCGCTCCCTACTGATGCGCTTGCTATTGCTAAGCGTCAAGGCAGATTGCACCGTAATTTTCAGGGCTACAGTACACAACCTGATTGTGACTTGATTGGCTTAGGTGTTTCATCGATTGGTCGAATAGGCGCAACCTACAGTCAAAATGCCAAAACCCTAGAAGAGTATTACGACTTTATCAATCAAGGGCAATTTCCTATCGTACGTGGGCTAGCCTTATCCCGCGATGATTTAGCACGCCGTGCAGTGATTATGGCCATTATGTGCCAAGGTGAATTGCAATATGAATCAATTGAGCTTTCTTACATGATTGATTTTAAAACCTACTTTGCCGCTGAACTTGAAGCCCTTAAAGCATTGGAAAAAACTGGCATGGTCGTGCTTGAAGACTCAGGTCTACAAGTCACAGATTTTGGCTGGTATTTTGTGCGCGCAGTTGCTATGCTATTTGACCGCCACCTACAAGCGGACCGAAATCGCGCTAAATTCTCAAAAATCATCTAAACACTACTTGCACTGCATGTAGTTTGCAGTGCATAAACTCGTCACTCTTTTATCCTCCTGCTTAGCAAGAGTAGAACTTCTCCAGTAAACGCATAAAAAAAAGCCTCTACCAATTAAGGCAGAGGCTAACGTGGAGCTGTCAATCAGTCAGATGAATACTTACAAAATCTTAGAATTTTTTGCCGATACCAAAACCAATAACCCATGGGTCAATGTCAAGTGAGTCAATCTTTGTCCATTTACCACCCACTTTAAGTTTCACATCAGTATCAATAGTCACGTACTTAACATCAGCGTTAATCAACCAACCATCTTTCAAGTTAATATCAACACCTGCTTGTAAAGCATAACCCCAACTATCGCTATCTATTTTAATTTTACTACCCGCCAATGGACCTTTTCTCAAGTTGAGATTACGGTCGAGCATCACTGTGTAATTAACACCAGCACCTACATACGGATCAATTGTTTGATCTGGGTTAAAGTGCCATTGCGCTGTTAATGTTGGAGGTAATGCATCTACGCTACCTAATAGTTGATTAGGTACAACTGCACCAGCCTCACCTTTAATGCTTACATCATGTTTTGAACCTAAAGCAAGAATCAACTCAGCCGCAATATTTTTAGTAATGTAGTAAGAAATATCTAACTCAGGGATTGTGTTGCTATCTACAGACAACTCAGCACCAGGTGACATCACACGTGCTACGTTTTTATTCACAGTTTTACCTAAACGACTATCCTCATCTGGGCTGATATTGACAGCACGTGCACGCACAACCCAATCACCCGCCTCAGCTTGAGCCAACATTGGCGCAAATGTAGCTACTAATGCCAATACTAGTAATGATTTTTTCATCTTTATATTCTCCACTTAAAATAAATAAACACACAAATTCAATGTGTGAATTATACAAAACTAATAAGCCCCTCGTTTGACCTACATCAATAAGTTTCGAGCATTAAGTGCTTTTTAAAACATTTAGTTGTTTTTTTGCAACAAAACTATGTCCCGAGTTCAAATAAAGCAATAGATTCCACATGCGCGGTGTGTGGAAACATATTCACCACACCAGCCGCTTTTAATATATAGCCTTTTTCATGGATTAACACACCTGCATCTCGCGCTAATGTTGCTGGGTTGCACGAAACATACACAATGCGCTTTGGTTTATTGCTACTATCCAGCGATTTAATCAACTCAAATGCGCCATCGCGTGGCGGGTCAATCAGCCATTTATCAAAATATCCCAAACCCGATAGCGATGCTGATGTCATTTTAAATAAATCAGACACACTAAATTGTGCATTGCTGATGTTATTTAACTGCGCCCCTTCATTGGCGCGCTCAACTAAATTAGCTAGACCTTCCAAACCTAACACTTGTGCGCCACTACGGGCAATTGGCAAGGTAAAATTGCCTATTCCACAAAAGAAATCAGCAATTTTTTCGCTTACTTGTGGTTGCAGTAATTGCATAGCGCGGCGAATCATCACTTGATTGATTTGCGGATTTACCTGGGTAAATTCGTTAGGCTTAAACGGATAAACCAAGTTAAATTCTGGTAATCGATATTGCAATTGTGGTGCAAGTAAAGGGTAAAAAGGTTTAATCGTGTCAGGACCTTTTGATTGCGTCCAAACTTGCACTTGATGATTGTTAGCAAACGATTTTAGTAAAGCATCATCTTCTAAGTTAAGCGCGTCTAAAATGCGTAAAATCAAAACAATAACGCGCCCTTCACCTACCGCCAACTCAATTTGTGGAGTTTTATCCTTTAGGCTTAATTGCAAAATTAAATGCTGTAGTGGCTCAATTAAAGCTGAAACTTCAGGCACTAAAACCTCGCATGAATTCATGTCCGCTACAAAGTTAGTGCCTTTTTCATTAAAGCCTACCAATACACGTTGCTTTTTAGCTACATATTTCACACTGAGACGCGCTTTGTGACGATAACCCCAAGTCGGACCATACAACGGTGGCAACATATTTTCTGCTTTAACTTTACCGATGTGCCATAAATCATTTTCAAGTAAACGCTGTTTAGCGGCCACTTGCGCTGAAAAATCTAAATGCTGCAACTTGCAGCCACCACATAAGCCAAAATGCGGACATTTTGGTGTCACACGCTGGTTAGATTGCTTTAGCACCTGCACCACATTGGCTACTTCATAACTTGCCTTCACTTGATGTGATTGATAAGTCACGGTTTCGCGCGGCAATACGCCATCAATAAAAATGGCTTTACCTTCAAGATGCGCAACGCCGCGCCCTTCTTGGTCGAGCGACTCTATAATGGCATGTTTGATTTCTGAAAGTTGAGGCGTTGAACTACGATGACGAGAGCGACGTGCCATAAAATTCTACTTTAATGCGTGAAAACAAGATTTTAACGCATTATCCCAGCAAGCGTTTTATGTTGGGCAGTAAAGTTTGTAAATTACACTTTCCAAGCAGCCAAAAACTCTTCCCAATGCGGCGCAGAGTAGTTTGCAAGTGTGTCGCGTACTAATTGAACTTCAGCCTCATAAGATGCTGGCGTGAGATGCCCGCGCATGAGCTGAAAACGCAAATACACCAAATGCGTATTCGCAACATCCGTTTCGCAATAATTACGAATCGCTTCAATCTCGCCTGATTGATAAGCATTCCAAACTTTGCTGCCATCCATGCCCAACTTGCCAGGAAAGCCACACAGTTGCGCAACTTCATCCAGCGGCGCATTAGCACGACCGTTAAACATGGCGAGTAAATCCATTAAATCTAAGTGGCGCGTGTGGTAGCGACTGATGTAATTATTCCACTTAAAGTCTTTGTCATCCTCGCCCAAATCCCAATAGCGCGGCGCTTGCACTTGGTTAATCATGGCGCGGTAATGCAACACAGGCAAATCAAAACCACCGCCATTCCAGCTAATGATTTGCGGCGTGTATTTTTCAATACCATCAAAAAAACGTTGAATAATCTCTTTTTCAGACGCGTTTTTTTCGCCCAAACTCCATACTCTAAAATGATTACCCTCACGTAATGCACATGAAATCGCACAGATTTTATGTTGATGCAAAGGTAAAAACTCACCGCCATTTTGCTGGCGACGTTGATGAAATGCGATGTTAGCAATGTCATCATCGGTAGCGTGCGCTGGTACATCCAGCAAAGTACGCAAGCCTGCGATATCGGGAATGGTTTCAATATCAAATACGAGAGTGGGGGACATTATGCAAGTCAACCTAAAAAATGTATCCAGTAAAAACTATTTCTTAACCCAACCACCTGCGCCTTGATAAAACCATCCAACGTGAGCTTTATCAATCCAGCGTCCAGCAAAGGTGCTTTGAATCTCGCCACGCCATTCTGGATGTCCATTACCCGCTGCAATTTCTTTATAGAGCGCATTGCGGTCGCTGTTTTCTGCGCCCACTAGTGCGTTAATACCCGTTCTATCTTTAAGTGGCATGGCATTCACATCACGTACAGCAATTAAACCATCCTCAGTCAAACCCACCGCGCCAGAAGCATAGTGAGGGGCAAGCTGCGCATGTCTAGCTTGCATACTGTTTTTAATGGCAGAAATCGCAGGCGTGTTGACCTCCAAATCCGCCGCAGCATACGACCCACTAGCTGAGAGCATCATCGCCACTAGCACCAACAGGTGCATCATCATTTTTTGCATGATATTTCCTTTCATTTTCTCAATAGTTAGCGATTATTTCTTTTGCGTATCTGCAGCAGGCTCTTTAGCGTCATTTTGCAGTTGCCAAACTTCGTCAATAATCTTATCTGCTGCTTTTTCTGCTGCCGCAGCAGGAAAATAAATATTGATCGTCACACAAGCTGAAAGCACACCTGCTACCCCTAAAAAACCTAAAACTCGTTTCATTTTTACCCTTGCATTGAAAGACATTGCTTATTTCACAATCATTTTGCTATTGCCATCGGTAATCCGCTTAATTCTAGCCAGTAAGTCCTCTAAACTCACCTTCTGCGTATAACCATTCACATTCACAGAAGGAATCCCCTTACCTTTAACGATTACAAACCCTGTAGGCGTTGACTCAACACCACCCATTTCACATACATCTTGGCGTAGCTTACAACTTAAACCAATTTTATCGTAATTAAATTCTTTGAAAAAATGTAAAAATGTACGTTGCAATGCAGCGGCTGTCCCTTCACCGCCCAGTGCCGTGATGTTCTCAACCGCACGTTGTGAGATTTTTTTCACATGCTTGCCTTCACTGGTTTGAATCATGGCATCCATATAGACTGGCTTCCAATTCTCAAGCCGCATATTTTTTACATCTCCATCTAATTTACCTTCAATATTGCCGAAACTAAACGTGCGGGTTAATTCACCTAAATCTAAACCTCGCATGAGCAAATCTGCATTTAATTTGGGCGCAACGCCTAGTGGATCATCAATTTTCAAGTTATCCATACCTATCATGCCATTAAACACACTAAAGGTCATTGCACCATCCATATCCAGTTGTTTATTTGCATAAGTAATCATCGGGATTTTTCCCAATATTTGTCCTCGCATTTCTGGCCAACCTAAGGCTTTACTAAATCCATTCATTGAAATAGGCGTTAAATCCATACGTAAATGCCAATACCACTGCTTATCAATCATGGCGGCTGACACATCATAAAAATTCAAAACACCATCTAAAACTGGCAAACTAAGCTTAGATGCAATAAGTGAATAACGGTTAATTTCTGCCGAAAGTTTCGCTTTTCCTAGCGGAACTTTTAATAAATGTCCGCGATTATACGAAAGCATCATAGTCTGAGCATTGTCGTAATCCCAAGGCAAATGTGCATCTATACCATAAAACGCAAACTTACCATGATGATCATCAATACTCGCTTCACGTAGATTTAGATTAAATCGTTTAGGTTCAAGATGTTCAAATTCAAAACGCCAATCTGCTTTACCCGTAACTGCTAAATCCCCAAACACTGACTTTTCTGCCAACGGCTTCAAAAAAGTTGCATAAAGCCCAGCAAAATCTACATCTTTAGCATCCACGTGAATGTCTTCAACTGCTTTGGTTTGCGTATTGATTGCTGCGGTTGCATCCATACTGCCCACACCATTGACAAGTAGGTTTGCATCTTGCACACGCAGCATAGGCTGCTTAAACGTGCCTTTAACTTCAAGCTTATTACCCGCCTTACCAAAATAAAATGGCTGCCAAAGCAATTCGCCTTCCACCCAGCTAAATAAACCGTTCCAATGCCAAGTATCGTTAATATGCGTTGCCTCAAACTTTAGTTGCCCTGCAAGGTTTTCACCTGCATGTAGACCAGAAGCATCACTAAAATTAACATGGCTAAATAAAATATTAGCGGATAAATCAGGTTCTGAATTATGCGCTAACGCTTTACCGCTCCGCATAAAGAGACGCATAGCAAAAGGAGCTTTTATCTGCTTGGCAGTAAAATTGCCGTCAATGCAATCAATCTTGCCGATCTCTTCAGTCTGAAAGTGACCGCAACTCAAATCAAACGGAATAAACTCTTTTTCATTTGCTGGTTTGACCTGTGCTTGTAACTTTAAGCTAGGTTCAGTGCCTTTCAAACTCACTTGAAACTGCGCATTTTTAATACTACCTGCAGGGGCTTCAATAGAATCTGCCTGAATATGTATCGCACTAATTGCCAATGCCAGTTGACTGAAAAGACTGAGCGGCAACAAGAGTGCTACAAAAACACAGCGATGAAAGTACGTTAGCCACAGAGGACGAAGAGGCAAACTGCTAGTCATTAGATGTAACCGAGTAAAAACACCTCTCTGTGTGCGCTGTGGCATAGCTTTTTAAGACGGAAACACACCCGTAGATAAATAGCGATCGCCTCGGTCGCACACTATCGTCACAATCACCGAGTTTTCAACTTCTTTAGAAAGCTGCAATGCCGTGTAAAGTGCGCCGCCACTTGATACTCCAGAAAAAATACCCTCTACTGTAGCAAGTTTACGGGTGGTGTTTTCCGCGTTATATTGATTCACATAACGCAGCTCATCCACACGCTTAGCGTCATAAATACTTGGCAAATATTCTGTGGGCCATTTGCGAATACCAGGAATTTGGCTACCTTCTTCAGGCTGC
>JABFSF010000102.1 GCA_013140755.1 Methylotenera sp.
TTCACCAACAACTCGCCATCACATACAAAAAATTCTACGCCTAACACCCCTGTGTAATTTAATTTTTCGGCCACACTAATGGCTAATTTCTGCGCTTGATGATTCACCGCATCGCTACCACGCGCAGGTACGATAGAAATATCCAAAATGCCGTTTAAATGACTATTTTCAGCGGTTGGAAAAGTCGCCACATGCCCATACACATCACGCGCCAACACAACAGAGACTTCATAATCCAGCTTAAGCATTTTTTCTAACACACATTCTTCTTGTGAGAAATCTGCAAAGGCTTTTTTCGCTTCAGCCGCATTTGCCACACGTGCTTGACCTTTACCATCGTAGCCAAACCGCGCCACTTTCAGAATCGCAGGGTAAATATCACTGCCATCATGCGGTATATCTGATTCCGTCTGAATCACTGCATATGGCGCTACTGGTAACCCTGCATTTTTAAGAAAGTTTTTTTCACTCACACGGTGCTGTGCAATGGCCACACTGTGTGCTGAGGGACGCACAGGCAATGTTTGCGCTAAGGTTTCTAATGTTGCTGCGGGCACATTTTCAAATTCCGTGGTAATAGCTGCGCAAGTTTGTGCCATTTGCGCGAGTGCTTCGGCATCATCATAGTTTGCGCACAGGTGCACATCGGCAATTTTCCCCGCAGGGCTATTTTTGTCAGGGTCTAACACCGTGACTTTATAACCCATTTCATGCGCTGCAATCACAAAAAAACGGCCTAATTGACCACCACCTAACATACCCAGCATTGCTGGTGGAAGAATCACTTTACTCACACTCATAACTTTGCTCTTTTTTAAGCTGACGGCTGGTCAGCTAACTCCATGTTAATCACTTTTTCTGCTTGTTTTTGACGAAACTCAGCAAGCTTAGCCGCTAAATTCGCATCATGATTGGCCAAAATTGAAACCGCAAACAAGCCCGCATTAGCGGCACCAGCATCGCCAATTGCAAACGTAGCCACAGGAATCCCTTTTGGCATTTGTACGATGGAAAGCAAGGAGTCCTGCCCTTGCAGATGCTTGGAAGGCACTGGAACACCCAGTACTGGCAATGTCGTCTTAGCGGCGACCATGCCTGGTAGATGCGCAGCACCACCTGCACCTGCAATAATCACTTGAATCCCTTTGCCCACAGCTTCCTCCGCAAAGCGAAACATCAAATCAGGGGTACGATGTGCCGAAACCACTTTGGCCTCATAAGAAACACCAAAATCAGCCAGCATTTGTGCCGCATTTTTCATGACAGGCCAATCACTATCTGAGCCCATAATGATTGCAACAAGAGGTTGGTTATTTGCCATAAACTTCCTTAACACACGCCATAAAATATTTTTGTAACCGCTTTTAAAACTACAGCAAAATCATATTATCGCGATGAATCAACTCTGCCTCATCCACGTAACCTAATATTGCTTCGATTTCACTGCTGGATTTTCGCAATATTCGCGCTGATTCACTTGCTGAATAATTAACTAAACCCCGTGCAATTTCATGTCCACTCGTATCGACACAAGCCACTACATCACCACGTTCAAAGTAGCCTTCAACGGCAGTTACACCGATCGGCAGCAAACTTTTTCCATCAGCTTTCAATACTTTCACAGCCCCATCATCTAGCACCAACTTACCTGTGGTACGCAAATGGTCAGCCAGCCATTGCTTACGCGCTGCCGTTTTCATTTGTGTGGCTTCTAGATGCGTTCCTATGGCTTCGCCTGCGCTCAAGCGCACCAGCACGTTTTTCTCACGTCCCGAGGCAATCACCGTATGCGCGCCACTGCGTGCTGCACGCTTGGCGGCCAAAATCTTAGTGAGCATTCCACCCGTGCCCACGCTGCTACCTGCACCACCTGCCATTTGCTCCAAAGCGGCATCCCCCGCTGTTGCATGGTGAATAAAAGTCGCATTGGAATCTTTACGTGGGTCAGCTGAATATAAACCTTGCTGATCCGTCAATATCACCAAGGTATCCGCCTCAATTAAATTGGCCACTAGCGAGCCCAAGGTATCATTATCACCAAAGCGAATTTCATCTGTCACCACCGTATCATTTTCATTGATGATCGGAATGACTTTCATATCGAGCAAGGTGCGTAAGGTGCTACGCGCATTGAGATAGCGCTTTCTATCCGCTAAATCATCATGCGTTAACAATACTTGTGCCGTATGCAGTTGATGCTGACTAAAGCAGCTTTCATACATTTGCACCAACCCCATTTGACCAACCGCCGCTGCGGCTTGTAGCTCATTCACTGCGGTTGGGCGCTTTTTCCAGCCCAGCCTCTGCATACCTTCTGCCACCGCTCCACTTGAAACCAATACGACTTGCTTACCTTGTTGCGCCAGCACTGCAATTTGCGCTGCCCAAGCGGCAATCGCAATGCGGTCTAAGCCATTGCCATTATTGGTCACGAGGCTAGAGCCAACTTTAACAACGATGACCTTTGCATCAACAACTAAAGATTTCAATTCAGACGCTTTCATTGCTTGGTAAATTTATCTCAATAAACAGTTAATGCTTCTAAGCTCCCGCTGCTTGTGTCTCAGCGGCCTCTTGCGCTAACACTCGACTTTCATCAATATGTTCCATGATGGCATAGGTAAGCTCTTTGCAACCTATACCACTAATGGCAGAAATCGCGAATACGCGACCTTTCCAACCGTAATCCTCGATGAACTGCTTCACCACCGCTTGTGAGTCTAGCAGCATATCAATCTTGTTCAATACCAGCCAGCGCGGCTTATTGTAAAGTGACTCATCATATTTTTTGAGTTCTTCAACAATCGCTTTGGCTTCATGCACAGGATCCACCGCTTCATCAAATGGCGCAATATCCACCAAATGCAATAACAATGAAGTGCGGGCAAGGTGACGCAAGAACTGATGGCCTAAGCCTGCCCCCTCGGCCGCACCTTCAATAATGCCTGGAATATCCGCAATAACAAAACTACGCTCAGCATCTACACGCACCACGCCTAAATTGGGGTGCAATGTCGTAAACGGATAATCCGCCACTTTAGGCTTAGCCGCTGAAACTGAACGAATAAAAGTGGATTTACCTGCGTTAGGCATACCAAGCAAACCTACGTCTGCCAAGACTTTAAGTTCTAAATAGAGTTCAAACTCTTCACCTGGATCACCTTTGGTGCATTGACGTGGTGCACGATTCAAGCTAGATTTAAAATGCACGTTGCCCAAGCCGCCTTTGCCGCCTGCCGCCATTTGCGCGCGTTGACCATGCTCACTTAAATCGACCAGCATTTGCCCACTCGACTTATCTGACACCACGGTCCCGACTGGCACACGCAACACCATATCTTCACCTTTTGCACCATAACATTCTGCACTACGGCCATTTTCACCGCGCTGCGCCCTAAAGCTACGGGTATAGCGATAATCTACTAAGGTATTAATATTACGATCAGCTTCAAGAATAATAGATCCTCCACGGCCGCCATCTCCACCACTGGGGCCGCCCATTGGCTCGTATTTCTCGCGACGAAACGTGGCAACACCGTTACCGCCATCACCTGCGTAGATTTTAATCGTAGCTTCGTCAATAAATTTCATATCACTCTCTACAGTACACTAAAAGCCAACTTAAATGCCCCTGATTTTAAAGCATTCAACGTGCACCAAACAAAAAAGCCCCATCAAAAACGACAGGGCTTTTTAAACCATCAATAAAAATTAAGCTGGGATGATATTAACAGTTTTACGTTTTAAAGCACCTTTAATAGTAAAGCTTACTTTACCGTCCGCTTTTGCATACAAAGTGTGATCTTTCCCCATACCTACATTTTCACCAGCGTGCATTTTAGTACCACGCTGACGAACAATAATGCTGCCAGCAGATACAAATTGCTCACCAAATGCTTTAACGCCCAAACGCTGGGCTTGTGAGTCGCGACCGTTACGTGAACTACCGCCTGCTTTTTTGTGTGCCATGATTTAATCCTTTATTTCATTATCTGCTTACTTAGCAGCAATTGCTTCAATTTTGATTTCAGTAAAACTTTGGCGATGACCTTGAGTTTTACGGTAATGTTTACGACGACGGAATTTAAAAATCATCACCTTATCGCCACGACCATGTGAAAGTACAGTTGCTTTTACTGTTGCACCTTTAATGATAGGCGAACCAATCGTTGTCTTGTCACCATCTGAAACCATTAAAATTTGATCTAGCGTTACAGTGCCGCCAACTTCAACTTCTAACTTTTCCACTTTCAATCTTTCGCCTTGTACCACGCGATATTGCTTACCACCAGTTTTGATTACTGCATACATGATTATGCCTTTAACTCACACTTCAAAAGAATTGCGCATTATACGCAATAATGCACGCAAAGCAAAATGAAATTATCGGTTTATCCAATAAATCTTGCCAAGCACATGTGGTGGCGAATAAATTGCGTGGGAACTATCATCAAAAACCAACTCTTTATATTTATTGCGCTGAAAGCTCTGCTAAAAATGTAGCCACATCCCATTCACAACCACCACAACCAGAGAGCGCACCAGACCAATTAGATATTGCCTCTAAATCCATCCCGTCATTAAATAACTTACGAATTTTTCCTCGTGTAGTGCCACTACACATACATATTATTTCGCTGTCATCCGCATTGTCACCATCACTCATTTTAGTCAACGCTATGCTTGTAAAAGCACAATTACAGCACCACTTCCGCCATCTTCAGGTTTGGCTTGAGCATAAGCAATCACCTCATCTTTTTGCATAAGCCAACCCCGCAACTTTTGTTTTAAAACAGGCTCTCGGTTACGAGACCCCAAGCCTTTGCCATGTACAATTCTAATGCAACGAATACCACGTTTTTTGCAGTCACTAATAAAGCTCGCAACGTAGCATCTTGCCTCATCGCTAATCAATCCATGCAAGTCTATATTTGCTTGGACTACCCACTTACCGCGACGCAGTTTGCGTAATACATCTGGTGAGTGCCCATCTTTCAGGTAGAGCATCTCTTCACCAGTTTCTAATTCATATGCTGGAATGTAGTGGTCAGACAAAGAGTCAACCAGTGCTTGCTGCTCATCACGTAAGAATTGTTTTGGAACTGGCTTAGGCTTACTGATAGCATGAAGAATTCGGTTATGCAGACGCAATGGACGTGCATCTTTAACCGCTTCAGAAAACAGATTTATTTTGTTTTCAATTGAATTACCCACAACACCTACACCTAATAAGCCATATTTTTTCTAAAAAATCTATTACTTACTTCAAATGATCCAAATAACGCTCTGCATCTAAGGCTGCCATGCACCCTGTGCCAGCACTAGTAACAGCCTGACGATAAATATGGTCTTGGACATCCCCTGCCGCAAAAACTCCAGGAATACTCGTTGCAGTTGCGTTGCCAGAACGCCCCATTTGAGTCACGATATAACCGCCTTCCATCTCAAGCTGACCTTCAAAAATATCCGTGTTGGGCTTGTGTCCAATTGCAATAAACACCCCCATTAGCTTAATTTCTTTCGTGGTATTGTCATTTACGTTTCTTAAGCAAATACCAGTGACTCCCGAATTGTCACCAAGCACTTCATCTAAAATTTGAAAGGTTTCCAAAACAATTTTACCCTCAGCTACCTTTGCATTTAATTTATCCACTAGAATGGCTTCAGCTTTAAATTTATCACGGCGATGCACCAAGGTTACCTTGCTAGCAATATTAGCTAAATACAAAGCCTCTTCAACCGCAGTATTTCCCCCACCAATTACTGCAACCTCTTGGTTTCTATAGAAAAAACCATCGCATGTAGCGCAGGCTGAAACACCTTTCCCTGAAAATTTTTCTTCTGAAGGAATGCCTAAATACTTTGCACTTGCGCCTGTTGCAATAATAAGTGCATCACAAGTATATTCGCCACCATCACCCACTAAACGTATTGGCTTTTCATGCAAATGCGTTGTGTGTATATGGTCAAAAATCATTTCGGTATTAAAACGTTCAGCATGTTTTTGGAAGCGCGCCATCAATTCTGGACCTTGAACACCATCCACATCTGCTGGCCAGTTATCAACTTCTGTAGTCGTCATTAACTGACCACCTTGTGCCAATCCTGTAATCAATACAGGATTAAGATTGGCGCGTGCAGCGTAAACCGCTGCAGAATAACCAGCAGGACCCGATCCCAAGATAAGTAATTTAGAATGTTTTGCAGTCATGGCAACCCTTAATAAAAAAATAATTGTACGTGAAATTTTATAACAGCCACACAAATATGTGTGCAAATTTCACACATATTTGTGTAAAATGCGTTGGTTTTCATTTTACCACCCTCTAATGCTGACGCATATCACTATTGAGTTTTTGTTAGATGAGGAACTAAGTCAGATCACATGCACGGCCCAAACTGAGACCACAGGTCAAACTGGCGTAGAGATTGAAGCACTCACTGCA
>JABFSF010000103.1 GCA_013140755.1 Methylotenera sp.
TATGGGCATGTGGCGACTTTTCCAACTGCTGAAAATAGTCATTTAAACGGCATTTTGGATATTTCTATCGTACCTGCGCGTGGTAGCGATGCGGTGAATCATCAAGCGCAGAAATTAGCCATTAGTGTGGCCGAAAAGTTAAATTACACAGGGGTGTTAGGCGTAGAATTTTTTGTATGTGATGGCGAGTTGTTGGTGAATGAAATTGCACCTAGACCGCATAACTCAGGGCATTATACGCTTGATGCCTGCGTAACTAATCAATTTGAACAGCAAGTGCGCGTGATGACAGGTTTGCCGCTGGGAAGTAGCCGTCAGCATAGTTCTGCTGTTATGGTTAATTTGTTGGGAGATATTTGGTCAAATGATGCGGCTACTGGTGAGCAGATAGAGCCAGCTTGGCAACTTGCTTTTAGTAATGCATATTTAAAAATGCACTTATACGGTAAGCAACAAGCGCGCGCGGGTAGAAAAATGGGGCACTACACAGTGCTTCACTCTAGCCGAGAGGACGCGATTAAACTCGCATTGCAAATCAGAACAGAATTAAACATTGGTGTTTAATCACCAGAGTGTTTAACGTTAAGTGTTGAAGCAATAAAAAAGCCGAACATTAGTTCGGCTTTTTAGTGACTACGTTAGCAACATTAGTTAAGCAATATTACGCCATTGCTTTAATTGCAGCGTTTAGGCGGCTTTTATGACGTGATGCTTTATTTTTATGAATAATGTTCTTGTCCGCAATGCGGTCAATTACGCTTACATTTTCAGTAAAAGCAACAGTAGCAGCGGCTTTGTCACCAGCTTCTACAGCTTTAATAATTTTTTTAATTGCTGTGCGCAAAGTAGAGCGCAAACTTGCATTGTGAGCACGTTGCTTAACTGCTTGACGAGCACGTTTTCTTGCTTGTGCGGTATTTGCCATTTGTAATAATTTCCTAAAATTTGCTTTATTAAGCTATTCAAAATACGAAGCCCGTAATAATAGCTATTTTCTAAAATTATTGCAAGTTAAAATAAAGGAAACACGGAATAAGTGGTTACGAGGGCGAATTGCTTCGCTATGCAGTATTCGCAACCTCGCTGTACACTGCGTACTATCTTGGTTTCTGTGTTCCGTGCGCCTTTGGCGTGTGAATAATGCGCTTGAACGCATATATTCCACGGATTCCCTTGCGGTTGCACTTCATTCCGCTTGCTCACTTATTTCGTGCTTCCGAAAGTAAATATCTTAGCTTGTTGCCGCAAGAGAATGGTGCGCATGGTAAAATGTCGCCTTCTTTTGTGAATATTTCAATTCATATCAAAACGCTAACGCATGAATTTACTTAAAGTCCTTGCCAAAGTTGGTAGTATGACCTTTGTTTCGCGCATTTTAGGTTTTGTGCGTGATACGCTTATTGCCCGCGCATTTGGTGCCAGCATGGTGAGTGATGCATTTATTGTGGCGTTTAAAATTCCTAATTTATTGCGTCGAATTTCTGCTGAGGGTGCGTTTAGCCAAGCTTTTGTGCCAATTTTGGGCGAGTATAAAAGCCAACGTAGCTTTGATGAAACACATGCATTAGTAAGCCGCGTTGGCAGTTGGATGGGCTTAATTTTAGTCGTTGTCACCTTACTTGGCATGTTAGCTGCGCCTTTTATTGTCATGCTTATCGCCCCAGGCTTTAAGACGGATGCTGGAAAAATGCAACTCACGATAGAGTTGTTACGTATTACATTCCCCTATATTTTCTTTATCTCACTGGTTTCTATGGCGGGTGGTGTGTTGAATACTTACAATAAATTTAGTATTCCTGCTTTTACGCCCGTGTGGCTCAATGTGGCGATGATATGTGCGGTGCTATTTTTTGCGGATCAATTTGATGAACCTATTAAAGTGCTGGCTTGGGCTGTGTTTCTAGGTGGAGCTTTGCAACTGGTTTTTCAAATACCCTTTTTAAAACAAATTGGCATGTTACCCAAGTTGGATTTTACCCAAGACGAAGGTGTTTGGCGTATTTTAAAGTTAATGGGGCCTGCGGTATTGGGTGTGTCAGTCTCGCAAATATCACTTATTTTAAACACCGTGTTTGCCTCGTTTTTAATTTCAGGTAGCGTGAGCTGGCTTTATTATGCTGATCGATTGATGGAGTTTCCTTCAGGTGTGCTAGGTGTAGCACTGGGTACAATTTTGCTGCCGAGTTTATCTAAAGCCTTTGCGAGTAGAGATGAGGCAGAGTACAACGAGTTGATGGATTGGGGCTTACGCTTAAGCTTTATGTTGGCTGCCCCAGCTGCTGTGGCATTGGCTGTACTCGCAACTCCCCTAGTAACTGCCTTGTTTTTTTATGGTAAGTTTACTGCGCACGATGTTGCCATGACCGAGCAAGCGGTAATTGCTTACAGTGTGGGTTTGTTAGGTTTGATTTTAGTTAAAATTTTAGCCCCAGGTTTTTACGCGCGACAAGATATTAAAACCCCTGTAAAAATTGGCATTTTCACTTTGGTTTTAACACAGCTAATGAACCTGCTATTTGTGTTTGCGCTTGATTTGCGCCATGCTGGGCTGGCATTGTCTATCGGCTTGGGGGCGTGTACTAATGCCTCGTTGCTGTATTATTTGTTGCGTAAAACCAATGTTTATCAGCCTAAAAAAGGATGGGGTATGTTTTTATTCAAGCTTGCGATAGCTTTAGTCATGATGGGCGTGGTGTTGTATTTTGCAATGGGTGATGCGAGTGCTTGGTTGAAGTATCCTGTAGTACAGCGAATAGCGTATTTGTGTGGCTTGGTGGTGTTGGGCGGGGTAAGTTACTTTGCCACCTTGTTTTTGTTAGGATTTAGACCTAAAGATTTTATACGTCGGGTTATACGATAATGCAAATTATTAGGCATTTACCTGTGTGCTCAAACACGCCATTAGCTTTAGCGATAGGCAATTTTGATGGGATACACTTAGGGCACCAAGCTTTGTTATCTCGCTTAATTGATACGGCTGCAGCAAAAAAATTAACCCCAGCAGTCATGACGTTTGAACCGCATCCACGTGAGTTTTTTACCCCGCAGAATGCACCTGCAAGGCTTTCAACTTTGCGTGAAAAATTGGAGCACTTTCAACAAGCTGGGTTAGCGCAAGCTTATGTTTGCAGGTTTAACTTGATATTTTCACAAATTTCTGCACAAAGTTTTATGGCAGATATTTTGCGTAATCAATTAAACGCTAACACCATTTTAGTGGGAGATGATTTTAAATTTGGTGCAAAACGAGCGGGGTCAATAACGGATTTTCGTGAAAATGGCTTTGATTTAATTTCACTACCCTTGGTGATGTTAGGTGCAGAGCGCGTATCCAGCACACGTGTACGGCAAGCTTTAGCAGAAGGAGATTTGGTGCAAGCCAAGGCCTTACTAGGGCGAGCCTACAGCATTAGCGGTAAAGTGGTACATGGCGAAAAGCGTGGGCGACAGCTGGGATTTCCTACCGCAAATGTACACATGCGCCACGAACGACCTGCTTTATCTGGTGTATATGCGGTAAAATTGGACGGCTTAAATGCGGTGGCAAATTTAGGTGTGCGCCCTACCATCGCGGGCGTTCCAAAAATGTCACTAGAAGTACATGTGCTTGATTTTAATGGTAACTTATACGATAAACACGTGCGAGTGGAGTTTTTATATAAAATCCGCGATGAAATGAAGTTTGATGGTTTAGATGCGCTAAAAGCGCAAATTGCGGCGGATATTGCTGTGGCTAGAAAAGTTTTTGGAAATAAAAATGACTGAAGAAAATAATAAAGAGCAAAGTAAGTACAAATTAAACCTGCCTGAAACCACCTTCCCCATGCGTGGCGATTTAGCCAAGCGTGAACCTGCTTGGTTAAAGCAATGGCAGGATAAAAAGTGCTATCAACGTATTCGTGAAGCCCGCAAAGGGGCTAAAAAGTTTATTCTGCACGATGGCCCACCCTATGCCAATGGCGACATTCACATTGGCCATGCGGTGAATAAAACTCTAAAAGACATCATTATCAAAGCCAAAACGCTGGATGGATTTGATGCGCCCTACGTGCCAGGCTGGGATTGTCACGGCTTGCCGATTGAATTAGTAGTAGAAAAAAATCACGGTAAAAATATAGCTCCAGCCAAATTCCGTGAGTTATGTCGTGAATACGCCGCCGAGCAAGTAGAAAAGCAAAAGAAAGACTTTATTCGTTTAGGCGTGTTGGGCGATTGGGATAATCCGTATTTAACGATGGATTTCAAAACCGAAGCCGACATCATGCGCGCCTTGGGTGACATTTATAAAAATGGATACCTTTACCAAGGCTCAAAACCCGTGCATTGGTGTGTAGATTGTGGCTCAGCATTGGCTGAGGCTGAGGTGGAATATGAGGATGTGAACTCGCCTGCGATTGATGTTGGGTTTAAGGTGGTGGATAACGTTGCATTAGCAAAAGCGTTTGGCTTAGAAAAAGTTGAAGGTGATGTTTATGCAGTGATTTGGACGACCACACCGTGGACATTGCCTGCTAATCAGGCAGTTTCTGTAAATGCAAAGCTCAAATATGACTTGGTGCAAACAGCTAAAGGCATTTTTATTCTTGCGGATGATTTGCTTGCGAAAACAATGACCAGATATGAGATTTCTGACTATAAAATACTTGCGAGTTGTTTGGGCTCTAAAATTTCAGGAAAAATTGAATCTAATCTTGTTCATAAAGAAGGCTATGCTGAGTTTGATGTAATAAGTAATGTCAGATTGGAGCTAAGGCATCCTTTTGAAAATCGAGTTGTGCCAGTCATTTATGGTGAACACGTTACGACCGAGGCTGGTACTGGCTTGGTGCATACCGCCGCCGCACACGGTAACGATGACTGGTTGGTGATGCGCGCCAATTTTCCGAATGAAAAACCACGCGTGCTTATGGGCGGTGATGGCAAATTTTTCACCAGTGAGTTGGTCGAGTTTGAAGCCATTCGTGGTTTAAGTCGTCAAGATGCCAATAAAATCATTCTCGCAAAACTGCAAGAAAATGCTGTGTTGTTTGGCTCTGCGCGTTTGAATCATAGCTTCCCTCATTGCTGGCGGCATAAAACACCATTGATGCAGTTGGCAACTCATCAATGGTTTATTTCTATGAACCAACCATCTGCAAAAGAAATTGCTGAGGCTGATGCAAATAAAACGCATGAGCAACTTGCCATTGATCAAGTTGATGGCAAGGTGGGTTTGAGGTCGGTTGCGAACAAAGCAGTTGTCGATACCGAGTTCTTCCCAAGTTGGGGTCGTGCGCGTTTAGAGGCGATGATTAAAAACCGTCCTGATTGGTGCGTGTCGCGTCAACGTAACTGGGGCGTGCCGATGCCTTTGTTTGTGCATAAAGAAACAGGCGAGCCACATCCAAAAACGTCAGAACTATTAGAGCAAGCGGCCTTGTTGACTGAGCAAACAGGTGTGGAAGCGTGGTTTAGTCTAGATGGAGCTACTTTCTTAGCGAAACATGCGCCAGAAAACGCTGAGCAATACAAAAAAGTCACCGATACTTTAGACGTGTGGTTTGACTCAGGCAGTACACATGCAGCGGTGTTGAAACGCCGTCCTGAGTTAGCTTTCCCTGCTGACTTATACTTAGAAGGTTCTGACCAACATCGTGGTTGGTTCCAAAGCTCATTACTCACGGGCTGTGCGATTGATGGTCGCGCACCTTATAACGCCTTGCTCACGCACGGTTTTGTGGTGGATGGCTCTGGTCACAAAATGAGTAAATCTAAAGGCAATGTGGTTGCGCCGCAAAAGGTGATGGACACTTACGGTGCGGACATTTTACGCCTATGGACGGCATCAACGGACTACTCAGGTGAACTGACTATTTCAGATGAAATCTTGAAACGCGTGGCAGAAAGCTATCGCCGTATTCGCAATACCATGAAATTTTTATTAGCGAATATTGCCGATTTTGATGCCAATAAAGATTTGTTGCCAGTAAATGAATGGTTAGAAATTGATAAATATGCACTATATTTAACCGCACAGTTGCAAGAGGACATCGCTACTAAAAAGGATGCAGAAGGTAATGATATTTCTTATTATGGAAAGTATGAATTTCATTTAGCTGTACAAAAATTCGTGAGTTTCTGCTCAGAAGATTTAGGTGGTTTCTATTTAGATATTCTCAAAGATAGGCTCTATACAGCGGGTGAGAATTCACATGCGCGCCGATCAGCGCAAAGTGCATTACATCACATTACTCATTGCATGATGCGTTTGATGGCACCGATTTTGAGTTTTACTGCGAATGAAATCTGGCAGACTTTAGGTTTAGATGCTGACAAAACTGTGTTTGAAGATGTTTGGTATGCCTTACCAGCGCATGGTTTGAGTAGTCAGCGTATTCGAGCCTGGGAAAGTGTCATCACCCTACGTGGCTATGCAGCGAAGGAAATAGAAGTTTTGCGTG
>JABFSF010000124.1 GCA_013140755.1 Methylotenera sp.
CACAACTTACACGCGTACTTGCTGATGCACTACAACAGCATCAACCACCCATTAGCAAAGGCATCCGCCCCAAGTTACGCTATGCACACCAAGGCGGCAGCAACCCGCCGATTGTGGTGATTCATGGCAGCCATGTGGATGGTGTAAAAGATGCCTATACACGTTTTTTAGAAAAAACATTTCGTAGAACTTTTCAGCTTTCAGGTACACCACTTCGCGTGCAATACAAGCAGGGTAACAATCCATTTGCCGAAGACGAAGATAAGCGCAAAGCAGGCGAGGGTATTGTGAGTATGCGCCGCCGCAAAACGGCACAACGTGCTGAACTAAAAGCGAAAAAAGACGCGGAAGAAAAAGATAGAAAAGCGAAGAAACATTAAATTTTTGACAGCAACCATACGTAAAGGTGAAGGGTGAACAATGAAAAAAGTTTTGAATGTTGGTGGTAATAATAAAGCGATTCCATTACCACCACAATACGCTGATTTTGAACATATTTTGCTCGATATTGACCCGACAGGCTTGCCAGACATTGTATGTGATGCACGGGAATTAAATCAATTGGAGCAAGCGCAGTTTGATGCAATCTACTGTTCACATAATTTGGAACATTATTATTGGCATGATGTTCCTAAGGTGCTTGCTGGTTTTTTACATGTGTTAAAAGAAGGTGGATTTGCACAAATTAGAGTGCCAGACATTGAGGACTTGATGAAGATAGTGGTTGAAAAAGGCATGGATATTGATGATGTGTTATATCAATCTCCTGCTGGACCAATCAAAGTAATAGACGTTTTGTATGGGTTTACTAAGCAAATTGAACGTAGTGGCGTAGATTTTTATGCACATAAAACAGGCTTTACCAAAAAATCATTACAAAATGTTTTAGCGCAAGCTGGTTTTTCAAGCGTCTATTTTTCAATAGGAAATATTGAAATTAGAGCCATTGCCTTTAAAGGTCAGCCTGACGAAAACTGTCGCAAACTTTTTGGCTTGAGTTAGCCAAAAATAATCGGCTTTTTTGGGGTGGTGCTAACGTCAGTGCAAGCATAATTAAAGTGCAGGCCACGCATCAGATTAGTGATTCAAAGATTCGGATAGTCCTCAAGGTGCTTATTTTCTTTAGGCATTTCATAAGGGTCTGCGACATAAGCGGGGCCTTTCATAATCATCACAACCACACAGCCAATGGTGGTAGCACCTACAAAAAACCAAATGCTAAAAAGCAAGCCTAGACATTGATATGTCCATTGTTGCTGTTGAGCATTTAAGTTTTCATTACTTAGCAGTAGATACAAGATAGGTAAGGTCGGTATTGCTGTGGTGATGGCAAAAATGCGTGGTAGCTTTTTAAATAATACCCACTCAAATCCTGATGGCGTTTTAATAAAACCTGGCAGTTTATTAAAGTAATTCATTATCAGATGCGATTAACTCAATAGAGGCTTTCCCAAAATTTCCACCAACTACGTTCATCTGTGGGGGAGCCTTTGCCAAACATAGCACTGTTTGGGTAATTGGTTTTTAGCACACGTAATGTGTCATTTTTAAGATCATCCATACTCATTAAGTCGTAAGCACTAATCATAATGACCAAGGCTTCCTCAACGCTTGGAGATTGTGGATAATACTCCAACACATATTTGGTGCGGTTAATCGCCGCCACGTAAGCTTGTCGCTTCATGTAGTAACGCGCTACGTGAAGCTCATGTTCTGCAAGGCTGTTAGCCAAATATACCATACGTTGTGTGGCATCTTTGGCGTAGCGACTTTTTGGATATTTGGTAATCAACTCTTTAAATGTGGCGAATGAGTCTTTTAGTGAGCGTGGGTCGCGGTCGCTAATTTGTTGTGCAGAGAGTTTTTCAATAATGCCGCGCTCATTAAACACTGAAAGCCCTTTGAGGTAATAAGCATAATCTACATTGGGGTGGTTAGGGTGTAGCTTAATAAAGCGGTCAGCGGCTGCAACGGCTAGCACTGGGTCTTGTTTTTTGTAGTGTGCGTAAGCAGTTTCAAGTTGAGCTTGCGTGGCAAAGCGACCATGTGGATAGCGTGATTCAAGTTTTTGAAAGTAAATGATGGCTTTATCGTAATCTTTATCCACCATTTTTTCTTCACCCATTTGGTAGATGCGTTCTGCCGTTAAGCCTTTAGTATCATCAAGTTCAGTAGGGTCGCCAAAAATCGCACAGCCACCGATTAACAGGGTAAACGCTAAAATTGAGATATACTTCATGCCAAATCACTTTCTAAGAATTTCAACAATTATAACCGATGACTGACGCTACTCGTATATCTCTTACTATTTCTCATGAACTTGGCGGTTTGCGCTTAGATGTTGCATTGCAAAAGTTACTCCCCGAGCATTCTCGCTCACGTTTACAAGCCTGGATTAAAGAAGGCTTGGTGACTGTGGACGATAAGTCCAGCACAGCTAAAACCAAGGTTTGGGGCGGCGAGCATGTGGTAGTAAATGTGCAGGTGAAGCCAGAGGTGAATGCGTTTAAAGCGCAAGATATTCCGCTTGATGTTGTGTACGAAGATGACCATATTCTAGTGGTCAATAAACCTGCGGGCATGGTGGTGCATCCCGCAGCGGGTAATTGGGAAGGTACACTTCTGAATGCTTTGCTATTTCATGCGCCACAATTGCACGATGTGCCACGTGCGGGCATTGTGCATCGGCTTGATAAAGAAACAAGCGGCTTGTTGGTGGTGGCAAAAACACTCAGTGCGCAAACACATTTGGTACGCCAATTACAAGCGCGTACTGTGAAGCGCGAGTATCGTGCGATTGTATGGGGGCAGTTGTGGCGTAATGGGGTGGTAGATCAGCCGATTGGGCGTGACCCACGCTCGCGTACTAAAATGGCGATTAACCGCATGGGAAAACCTGCGGTGACAAGGTATGAAATCTTAGAACGCTTTTCAGTGCAAACCTATTTGCGCTGCAATTTAGAAACAGGGCGCACGCATCAAATTCGTGTGCATATGCAACATTTAAAAGCACCATTGGTGGGAGACCCTGTGTATGGCTTTCGCGGCATTGTGCCGATTCGCGCCATGACGCAAACGCTACGTGATGCGGTAAGTCACTTTAACCGTCAAGCACTACATGCGATTAAGTTGGGGTTGGTGCATCCTGCTACTAACGAGTTGATGGAATGGCAAATTGAATTAGCCGATGACATGAAAGCATTGCTTGAGGCCATGCGCCATGAAGACCCACGTGATGAAGAAGAGACGTTTGAGTTCAGTATGGAGCCGTATCTTGCTGATGAAGATTATGAATACGATGACGACGATGATTTTGATGAAGGTGACAACCTCGATTTAGACGAAGAGTCATGATGGCACACTTAAATTTTATTACACCAAACTGGCCTGCGCCACTCAATGTGAAGGCTTTGCAAACCACCCGATTAGGTGGCGCAAGTATTGCACCTTTTGCTAGTTTAAATTTAGGCGCACATGTGGGTGATGACTCTATTGCTGTTGCTAAAAATCGCCAATTACTTAGCCCCTATTTGCCTAGTGAGCCAGTATGGGTGAATCAAGTGCATGGGGTGGAGGTGATTGATGCGGCAACCAGCACCTGTTTGCAAAATGCAGATGCTTCATTCGCTACGAAAGTTAATGTCGTGTGCGTGACGATGACGGCGGATTGTTTGCCAGTGTTGCTATGTGATAAAGCAGGAACAGTGGTGGCTGCCGTTCATGCAGGCTGGCGTGGTCTGTGCGATGGCGTGATTGAAGCGACAGTACAAAAGCTCAATGTGCCTGCAAATGAAGTGCTAGTGTGGCTAGGCCCTGCCATTGGCCCTGATGCGTTTGAGGTGGGTGGCGATGTGCGTAGCCAGTTTATGGCGAAAAATGCACAGGCAGAGCAAGCATTTAAGCCGATTGCAGACCAACATGATAAGTGGCTTGGTAATTTATACATGATTGCCAAACAGCGTTTAAATCAGCTTGGTGTTACGCAAATTTATGGTGCCAGTGTGAATGAAGGTTTTTGCACTTATACCGATGAGGCACGATTTTTCTCATTCCGCCGCGATAACGTCACAGGGCGCATGGCGAGCATGATTTGGCTGGACTCCAAGCCATAATAATTTCGTTTTAAGTCTCAACTTCACTATCAGTTATAATGGCATTCACTTTTTAAATTAAGCTTCGCATGACCATCCCTGATTTTTCCGTTTTAACTTGGATTATCCTATCTAGCTTTGCTGGGGGCGTATTAAGCGTTTCACTTGCGGCAATGTTTGCGCTTAATTTGCGTATAGCATGGGTACCCATGTTGGTGAGTTACGCTATTGGCGCGATGCTTGGGGCTGTTTTTTTAGAGATTTTGCCCCACGCTTTTCATGAAGCTAACAGCATAGAAGGTGTTTCTGCCACCATATTGCTTGGGTTGCTACTGTTTTTCGTGTTAGAAAAACTGGTGATTTGGCGGCATTGTCATGGTCAGCATTGTGAGGTACATGCCATGCATACTGAGCAAAACTGCCCTGAACATACCAGCGTAAAACCCAGTACGCAATATCGGGCGGTTAAAATTCATTCTCCCTCTATTATGCATCACCATCCGCACCACGCACATCACTTGCATGATAGTGGTCGTAGCGGCATGATGATTATGATAGGCGACACTTTTCATAACTTTGTAGATGGCATTTTAATTGCGGCAGCTTTTTTGCTGGATGTGAAGCTGGGTATGGTCACTGCACTGGCGATTATCTCACATGAAATTCCGCAAGAAGTGGGTGATTTTTTAATTTTATTACATTCAGGCTATAGCAAAAAACAAGCGTTTATTTTTAACATTGTTTCAAGCTTAGCGACATTGTTGGGTGGTTTGCTGGCTTATTTTGCTTTGCAATTTTTGATGAGCTGGGTTCCTTATATTTTAAGCTTAGCGGCGGCCAGTATGTTGTATGTGGCGGTTGCTGATTTAATTCCTAGTTTACATAAGCGCACTGAATTAAAAGCTACCGTTAGTCAAGTGTTACTCATTAGCCTAGGTGTTTTCACTGTGGGCATCATGCATATTCTTATGGAGTGATGTTTTGTTTGAATAGTGACGGCGGTGCTTTACACCCAGTACCCATAGCAACAAAGCGCAGGGTAGAATGCCATAGAACATCAAAGTGAATATGCTAGCGGTGATAGATCTCTCAGTTGCTGCCATGAGTACAACAACATACAGCCACGCAATTGCAATGATATACATGATTTAACTCAATTTTTTAAGTAACCATTTAAACAGGCTTAACAATTTATATGACGACTAAAACATCTACACCCAAGGTCGGTTTTGTGTCTCTTGGTTGCCCCAAGGCAGGGTCAGACGCAGAGCGTATTCTCACCCAATTACGTGCTGAAGGCTATCAAATTTCTGGTAGCTATGAGGAATCTGACCTTGTAGTGGTAAATACTTGTGGCTTTATTGATAGCGCGGTGGAAGAATCACTGGATGCGATTGGTGAGGCGATGAATAAAAACGGCAAAGTGATTGTGACAGGTTGCCTAGGTGCGAAAAAGGGCGTGGTAGAGGCGGCGCATCCTAATGTGCTGGCAGTGACTGGGCCTCATGCGCTGGAAGAAGTGATGACAGCAGTTCATGCTAATTTACCTAAGCCACATGAGCCATTTGTGGATTTAGTTCCACCACAGGGCGTGCGCTTAACGCCGCAACACTATGCTTACCTTAAGATTTCAGAAGGCTGTAATCATCGTTGTAGCTTTTGTATTATTCCAAGCTTACGTGGTGATTTAGTCAGCCGCCCGATTGGTGAAGTGCTCAATGAAGCTGAAAACTTAGTCAATGCGGGCGTGAGTGAGTTATTGGTTATCTCACAAGATACCTCAGCTTATGGTGTAGATGTGAAATATCGCGCTGGTTTTTGGAATGGTCGCCCAGTCAAAACGCGCATGACCGAACTCACTAAAGCACTGAGCGAGTTAGGCGTTTGGACGAGGCTGCACTATGTTTACCCATATCCTCACGTGGATGAAGTGATACCACTCATGGCGGATGGCTTAATTTTGCCTTACTTAGATGTGCCATTTCAACATGCTAGCCCAAGTATTTTAAAGGCGATGAAACGACCAGTGAGCAGTGAAAATAACCTTGCTCGCATTCAATCATGGCGTGAAATCTGCCCAGAGATTACGGTAAGAAGCACTTTTATTGCAGGCTTTCCAGGTGAGACTGAAGATGACTTCCAAATGTTGTTAGACTTCTTAGAAGAAGCGCAGTTAGATAGAGTGGGGTGCTTTGCCTATTCAGCCGTGGATGGTGCAAAAGCGAATGAATTACCCAACCAAGTGCCAGAAGAAGTAAAACAAGAGCGATTAAGCCGTTTTATGGAAGTGCAAGAGCGCATTAGTGCAGCCAAGCTACATAGTAAAATCGGCAGTATCCAAACGGTATTAGTGGATGAAATCGTGCAAGATTCTGAAGGTAATATTGAGGCAATAGGGCGTACAAAAGCTGATGCTCCTGAAATTGATGGCGTTGTGTATCTTGAAGATGCTGAAGGCCTGAATCCAGGTGATTTTGTTGAAGTTGAGATTTACAGCGCGGATGGGCATGATTTAAGGGGCGGACCGCCAAAGGCTTAATGTCATAGGTTGACATAAGTCTTATGCCAGTATTGGGTGTGTATGTGAGATTAAATTTGCCCGAACAAATCAGGCATAATCGGTGCAGGTCTTTGGCTGTCTGCACGTTCTTCTAAAAAATCAAAGGTAAGTGGGCAGCGTGTAGGTTTACGCGCTGCTTTTTTCCGTTTGGGTGTGCTGGAGTTTAAATCAATAAAAGGCGTTTGGCTGATGCGTACGTAACCCGAACTGGTTAGTTTTTGCTCTGTTGTTTCAAATAAGCTAAGTGGGTTGTCAATATTTTGCAGGGTGACGATTTGTTTGCTGACTTTTAGCACGTTGTACATCACGAATTTATTGGCGGTTTGTTTGCCATAAATCTCTCCTGTGTGTACCACGATAGCTCCTCATTTAAATCTTGGAGATATATTATCCCCAGTATGATTACTTATGCAAGATAATTGAGCGGTAAGTGGCTAATTAAGAAGCATTTAAAGTGGCTAAGCAAACCTCTGCACAGTTTATTCCGCTCTTGACGGCACTTTCTATGGTAGCGGGATAGTCGGCTTGCACATAGTCGCCCGTGAGCCATAGGTGTTTGATGAAGGTGGCGTGCGTAGGACGATTTAACGCGGCATTACAGCTAAAAGTTGCATTTTTTTCTGTAATTACTTTATGCCAAATGGGTGCTGTGAGGGTTGGGAAAGCCGTTGTTAATTCTTGAGTAATTGTCTGCGCTAAAGCTTCTTGTGTCATGCTAGAAGGCGCATGTGCGCTGATAATCACCGCAAGCAAGCCATGCTGACCACACAACTGACCACGATCAAACACCCACTGCGCAAGGCTATTGCTTAAGCCTATCATTGCTTGTGGAAGCTGTAGTGATGGTTCAAATTGCAAATACACGGTAGTAATTGCTTGGTAGCTAAAAGGCGGTATGGCGAGAGGAAGTGTGGTTTCAATGTGTTTTAATTGGTGTGGCGCACAAGCAATGATAAGGTGGCTAAAAGCATGGGACCGTGCTTTGCTAACGACAGTGAAACCAGTCTGACTGGCTTGAATTTGACTGACTACGTGCATTCGTTTGATTTCACCACCGTGTTGCTCAATGTAATGAGCCAGCGGCTCAGCGAGCACTTTGCTCAAATCTTGACGCGGCAACAGTAAATCTGAATCATGTTTACTTTTTGTAAAGCTATCACGTAACACGTTGATAAACACTTGCGTGCTGGCAAGGGTGAGTGGTGTGTTTAAGGCCGCAAGGCACAGGGGCTCCCATAAGTAATTGATTAAGCTTTGAGGTTGTTTTTGTTGTGATAAAAATGCTTGTAAGGTGGCATCTTGTTTTAAAGAGAAACCATGCCAACGTAGCCACAATATGAGGCGAACGGCTGCCCATTTATCGGCAAAAGTTAAACCCTGCGCTGAAATCAGCCCTGAAAGTAAATGTAATGGTGCGGGGAGCCAATTTGCGGTTTTTAACACCATTTTGGCTTGTGTGTTGAGGTTGATGACTGAGAGTTTAAGCGGCTGACGCAAAAGCAACTCACGTTCATCCATGCCAGCCTGCTTCAATAAAGCTAAAGTGTGTTGATAAGCACCTAGCATAATGTGCTGACCATTATCTAATTGCAAACCTTTGTAACTTAGTCCACGGGCACGTCCGCCTAGTTGGGGTGCACTTTCAAACAACGTGACTTTAACCCCTTGTGAGGCAAGGTGCGCTGCTGCACTCAAACCTGCACAACCAGCACCGATAATGGCAACTTGTTGATCTGGCTGTTGATTTAGCGGCGTAGCCATATTTTAAATGCCAGCCAAAGTTTGCGTAGATGTCCAAGTGAAATGCGTGCATTCATCACTTTTTCTGCACCATCGGCTTTAATTTCACGCAATAAGGTACGATAAACTCCTGTCATAATTAAGCCAGCCAGTTGGCTTTTTCGATCTTCATCAGGCAAGGCATTTAAAGCGCGATCGTAATAGCTTTCAGCAAGCTCAATTTGTGCTTCTAGCAGGGCTTTAATTTGCGGGGTTTCGCGATAGTTTAAAATATCATCTTCAGTGACATTAAATTGTGCCAAGGTTTCTAGGGGTAAGTAAATCCGGTTGCGGCGTGCGTCTTCACCGACATCGCGAATGATATTAGTGAGCTGAAAAGCCATGCCTAAATCGTGCGCATATTTAAGTGTGTTGCGATGCGTAAAGCCAAAAATACTCGCAGAAAGAATGCCTACAACGCTTGCTACACGGTAACAGTAAAGTTGCAACTGTTTGAAATCAGCATAGCGATTAAAATTTAAATCCATTTCCATGCCGTCAATAATTTCACGAAAATGCTCTTCAGCAAGATTGTAAGGGTGAATCACTTCTTGTAATGCGCGAGTCACGGGGTGGATGGGTTTGCCTTGATATAAATTGCTAATTTCATCACGCCACCAGTTGAGTTTTACTTGCGCGACGCTTAAGTCGGTACATTCATCAACGATGTCGTCCACCTCGCGACAAAAAGCATAAAGCGCGGTCATGGCATCACGTTTTGCAGGCGTTAAAATCGCAAAACTTAATGTAAAACTTGAGCCACTTTTGGCGGTGATTTGTTGGCAGTATTGTTGCGGTGTCATTGTTTAAATAAAGCTTTAAAAAACATTAAAATCCAATCCCAAGCGTTAAGAGTTGGGCGGTGCTGAAATATATCACTATTGACTTGGGTAAGCTTGCTAAGGATACGTTCGCCACCCGCAATAATCAGGCGCATTTCAAAACCGATACGTCCCTTTAAAATACGCCCTAATGGCTTGCCTGCCTGCAACATGGCACTTGCACGCTGCAAATTAAATTGCATCAGTTGCTGCCAGTGTTTGTCATTGATTTGTTGAGCGATGTGTTGCTCGCTTACATGAAAATGTGTCATTTCATTTTGGCATAAATAAATACGTTGTTTGTCGTCATTTTTTGCAAAATCAATGGCAATGTCTTGATAAAAGTTAATCAATTGCAATGCGCTACAAATATGGTCAGAAAGGGTTAAATTGTGAGGCGTGGCACTGCCGTACAAATGTAATAATAACCTGCCAATTGGGTTGGCTGAGCGTTGGCAATAGTCTAAAACTTCATCAAAATTAGCATAACGTGTTTTAGTGACATCTTGGCTAAAAGCATCAAGTAAGTCGTAAAACGGGGAATAGGGTAATTTTTGTGCCTTAATCATGGCACCTAATGTGGCAAAAAAAGCGGTTTGTGGCTTGATGTAAGCTTGTAGCAGGTTTAATTCATCACGAAAAGAATTCAGCAAGGTCAGTCGCTCTTCGATACTGGAGTTTCCTTCATCTGCAAAATCATCAGCTTGCCTAGCAAAGCTATAAATAAGCGCAATGGGCGTGCGTAAATGCTGAGGTAAAAACAATGATGCAACAGGAAAATTTTCGTAATGCGTTTGGGCTAACTTAAGATGCGGCGCGTTGCTGTTATTAAGATTGTTCATGTTTTAAAAGTATGCCACAAAGAGATGCATACGATACAATAATCATCATTATTACAAGATGAAAGTACACGATGTTAGGAATCATTGGCGGTACAGGATTAGCTGAGTTAGAGAGTTTGATTATTACTAAGCGCAGAATTGAACGCACGCCTTATGGTGAAGCGTCTCAACCCCTAGTTTTTGGTGAGTTATGTGGGCATGAAGTGGTGTTTTTAGCAAGGCATGGTTTAGGGCATACCATACCGCCTCATGCCATTAACTATCGCGCCAATATCTGGGCATTACATGCAGTGGGAGTAACGGATTTACTTGCGGTGGCAACTGTTGGTGGCATTGATGCACAATTGTCGCCTGGTGATATTGTGTTGCCACATCAAATTATTGACTATACACATGGTCGTAAAAGTACCTATTACGATGGTGTAGATTTACCTGTTAAACACATTGATTTTACTGAGCCATACAGCGCAGAGCTGAGAAGTCTATGTCAATCTGCTGCAATCAACAGTGGGCTAACCCTAATAGAAGGAGGTGTTTATGCCGCTGTTCAAGGTCCAAGGTTAGAAACTGCTGCTGAAATTAACCGTTTAGAGCGTGATGGTGCCACCTTGGTTGGCATGACAGGAATGCCAGAAGCCGCATTAGCACGAGAGCTTGGTTTGCGTTATACCGCAATATGCCCAGTGGCTAATCATGCGGCTGGGCGGGGTGATAGCCACAATGGTATTCAATATGAAAATATTAGTGCAACACTCAACCACACTATGCAACAAGTGCGAGTGTTACTTGCAGAAACCGTAAAACTTAAAATGTGCGCAGTTGCGCAATAGTTGCTTAATTTATTATGACCATACAAACAGTACTTCGCATGGGTGAGCCATGCTTGCTCGCAAAAGCCAGCCCTGTGGTGCAATTTAATACCCCAGAATTAAATCTTCTGATACAAGATTTAGAGGATACCATGCATCATCTTAACGGAGCGGGTATTGCTGCGCCACAAATAGGCGTGAGCTTGCAAGTGGTGATTTTCGGACAAAAATCAGCAAGTGCGCATAAAAATCCACGTTACCCAGATGCCGATGTTGTTCCATATACCGTACTTATCAACCCCACGCTCACCCCCATGGGGTTAGAGGTGGAAGATGGATGGGAAGGTTGCTTGTCTGTACCTAGTATGAGAGGGATTGTACCACGCTATACGCGCTTGCATTATGCTGGGTTTGATCAATATGGCAATGCGATTGATCGCATCGTGAGTGGCTTTCATGCAAGGGTAGTGCAACATGAGTGTGATCATTTGGATGGGATTTTATACCCCATGCGCATTAAAGATTTGAAAGATTTTGGCTTTACTGATGTTTTTTTTCCAAATCAGGATATTCAAGATGACTAATTTATTGTTATAATGCGCACCTCGTTATGTAAGTAGCGAAATTTAATGGAAGAGTGGCAGAGCGGTTTAATGCTACAGTCTTGAAAACTGTCGTGGGTTCACGCCCACCGTGAGTTCGAATCTCACCTCTTCCGCCAGTTTTTAGAATGCCGCTTTGTTAAGCGGCATTTGTTTTTTTATACACATTTTTTTGCACATCACTACTCATAAGGAATAAATCATGACTCAAATTATTGTTGATCACAATCCATCAGAAGAAAAATTGAAATCATTAGGTGTTGCTAGCTGGTCTATTTGGGATTGCGCACCTTCAAAGTTTCCACTTAACTTTGATTCAGCTACTGAAAGCGCATATTTGCTTGAAGGCGAAATTCGTGTAACTCCAGTGGGTGGCGAAACTGTTGTGATTAAAGCAGGTGACTTTGTGGTGTTCCCTAAGGGTTTAAAGTCAAACTGGGAAGTGACTAAGCAGTTGAAAAAACATTACAAACATTCGTAGTTAGCGATTTGCGAATATGGCGTGTCCATTATCATGCCTCAAATAAAAAGCCTTGTACAATCAGGGCTTTTTTTGTTCGCTTATATTTTTTGTATTAGACGTTGTTTGAGCATTTCTTCTAAGGCATCTGCTGACATGGGCTTGCCAAATAAATAACCTTGAAACCTAGTACAGCCTTTGTCTAACAGGCTTTGTTTTTGAGCTTCGGTTTCTACACCTTCAGCAATGACATTGAGGTTGAGTGCATTTGCCATCACAATAATAGTTCTAACAATGGCTTGATCACTTGGGTCAATGATAATGTCGCGTACAAAAGTCTGGTCAATTTTAAGTTCATCAATCGGTAGTTTTTTCAGGTATTGTAGCGATGAGTAACCCGTACCAAAGTCATCTAATGCAATGCTGATGCCTATTTCTTTTAATTGACTCATGTTGTTAATGGTACTTTCAACATGGTCTAATAAAATACTTTCTGTGAGCTCAAATTTAAGGTACCTAGGGTTAATTTTATGGCGTTGCAAGATATCTTTTACTTGCGTGATAAATTCAGCTTGGTGGAATTGCTTGGCACTAATGTTGACCGAAACAGTAAGCGGGTTATTTTCCCAAAGTTTTAATTGCAAGCAAGCCGCATTAAGTGTCCATTGCCCAATTGATAAAATTAGGTCAGAGGATTCAGCTAGTGGAATAAATTGCGCGGGCGAGAGTAGTCCGTGCTTAGGGTGTTGCCAGCGTATTAATGCCTCTGCGCCTAGCTTATTGCCAAAGCCATCTACTTGAATTTGATAGTGCAGTGTTAATTGTTGTTGATAAAGTGCATCACGCAATTCACGCTCTATTGCGACATGATGGGTAATTTTTTCTTGCATTTGAGAATTAAAAAAGCGCACAGTGTTGCGTCCAGCTTGCTTGGCTTGATACATGGCAATGTCGGCTTGTTTTAGCAGCTCTTCAATAGAGGTTTGTTGAGCACCAAATAAAGTAATGCCAATACTACAGGTACTATGATGTGCTACTTCTGAAAGTTGGTAGGGCTGTTGAAGGGCGTTAAGAATTTTATGTGCCATGTTTTCAGCTTGTATTGCTGTAGTGTTAAATTCAACACTTAAGTCTTCAACGATGACCACAAATTCATCACCACCTAAACGCGCTACAGTGTCAACTTCACGTACACATCCCTTTAAGCGAATAGCAACTTGTCTTAGCAACTCATCACCAATATGGTGACCAAATGAGTCATTTAATGTTTTAAATTGATCAAGATCTAAAAATAACAGTGCCCCTAAACGCGCATTGCGTACGCTGGCAGTCACGGCTTGATTAAGGCGATCTAATAATAAACGTCTATTGGGTAAGTGTGTGAGTGGGTCGTACAGTGCTAAATGTTCAATTTCTTTAAGAGCGAGTTTACGGTCACTAATATCTCTTGCTAGAACGATAAATCGAGGGTTAGTTAAATTGCTATTAGATTTTTTAGCCACTGAAAGTTCAAACCATGTTTCGCCTTGAGCTAAAGGTATTGATAATTGCTTGCCGTGAGAATAGTTATTTTGCTGAGCCTCGTGCAGAGCAGATAGCACGATGCGTGCCGCTGATTCAGGTGCTATGTCAGTAACATTTTTACCTAACAAATCTTTAATGGGGGCTGCAAGTATATCTAGTTTTGGTGCGTGAGCGGCATAATATTGCCCATTTAAATCCATCTCAAATAACAAATCTGGAATTGCCTCTAGTGTCGCTTGTAGCTGATCAGCCATTGCATTAAACTCAAGCGAAGTTTGTGTGATTTCATCATCCCCAGTCACGTCGTATCTAGCATTTAAATCACCTTGCCCATATTGGCGCACAGCCTTAGAAAGTGCTTCTAATCGCTTAATAATATGTTGTTTAACAGCAAGGTTAATTAAGAGACCAACGGTTAAACCTATGGATACAATCAAGGCTGTTAGCCAAAAAAACATTTGGTGAATGGGGGCTAAAATTTGATTAACAGGAATCAGGCGGAAGTATTGCCAATTGGTAGGTTGTAGTTGAACGCCAATGGCAATATATGGAATACCTTTGATGGAGATTGTTTGATCAAAAGCTTGCGGTTGGGTAGAAAGCTTTTGTTGTAGCAAATGGTTTAACTCTGGCTCTAGCGTTAAATTTGGTTTGAAATTGCTCGGATTTTTCTCCAATATACTTTGCCATGTACCAGCATAAAGATAGTGCCCTTGATTATCTAACACAAAGTGTTGTTCTTTTTGATAGTATTGGCTATATTGAAATAACTCTAAAAGCACATTTTTTAAGCTAATGTCTCGACCTAAATTACCAATCCAATGATGATTGACATCTAAAGGCAATATGGCACTTACCATCCAAGTTTGTGTGACAGAGTCAAATAATGGTGGCGTCCATTTCACTGTGCGTTTGGCGTTTACAGCAGGGTCTCCCAGCTACATCCACGGGGTATTGGAGTAATTGGTATCTGGGGTCATTTCAAACACAAAGTTCGGATACAAGTGATCAAAAATAATTTCTGATTGATCATGCGTGAGCAACCAAACGTTGCCAGTGCTTGAAGGAATGGCACTGCTGAACGCATCAATGACTCGTTTACTACGCAAGTGTAGGCTTTTTTTCTGGGCGGTGAGTTTTACGTGAGGTGGGATAAAAACACCAGCTTCATTATTCCCATTGTAAATATCGCGTTGATTTCGCCATACGCCATCCGCATTTTTTTCAAATAAAGCATCAAAATGAAGTGTTTCATACGCTTGCGGTGGAGCTTTTAATTCTTTTGATAAAGTATGCGCCAAAGAGGTTAAGTGGTATTCATAAGCAGCCAATGTTTGGTGTGTGAGGCTTGCTTGCTTTTTTACTTCTGCAGATAATTCGGCTTTTTTGTTGAGAAGTAGTTGATGCTTTGCTGAATAATAAACCCCAAAACCAGCAGGTGCCGCCACTAAAGCGACACTAGTGAGTACAATAAGGGTTAATTTTTTTCCTAAATTCATAAGCGATTAATCAAGTACTTTGAAGTTGAAGGTGGTGCGTTTGAAGGGTTTTGATATCGGTAACGATGATACTTTACCAAGGCTTTATGAGACAAGATAATTCGTTATTTGATAGTAATCTAGCGATACATAGTGATACAACTAGCGCACTTTTGACAAAAATAGTGGATAATTCAACCTTTATCACTTTTAACCTAATAAATCTAATGTCTAAACAAAATAGCTATACAAAAGAAGAGTTACTCGCTTGTGGTCGCGGAGAGATGTTTGGTGAAGGAAATGCACAATTACCGTTACCGCCAATGCTGATGTTTGATCGCATTGTGAGTATTACCTCTGAGGGCGGAAAATACGGTAATGGGCAAATTATTGCTGAGCTTGATATCAAACCTGACTTGTGGTTTTTTGATTGCCACTTTACGGGTGATCCTGTCATGCCTGGTTGCTTAGGACTGGATGCAATGTGGCAATTAGTCGGTTTTTATTTGGGTTGGTCTGGCGGACTTGGTCGCGGTCGCGCCTTGGGTGCGGGCGAAGTAAAGTTTACAGGGCAGGTGCTACCAACGGCTAAAATGGCGACTTATACCATTGATTTAAAACGTGTCATTATGCGTAAATTAGTGATGGGCGTGGCCGATGCCAGCATGAGTTTAGATGGACGTGAAATTTATGTCGCCAATGATTTGCGCGTAGGCTTGTTTACGCGCACAGATAATTTCTAACAAAATTTAAACAGAAAAACAAAGTGTTAAAGGAGCGCGAAATGCGTCGTGTTGTGGTAACAGGCTTTGGTATTGTTTCTAGCCTAGGAAACAATAAAACCGAGGTATTAGCAAGCCTTAAAGCAGGTAAATCAGGCATTACTTATCAACCAGAATATGCGCAAATGGGCTTACGTTCCCACGTTGCGGGTTCAATTAAAAATCTTAATATAGAAGAATTGATTGACCGTAAATTAATGCGCTTTATGGCAAAAGGTCATGCGTATGCTTGGTTGGCAATGCAAGAGGCGATTGCTGATGCAAATTTGGCTGAAGAGCAAGTTTCAAATGTGCGTACTGGCTTAATTGTGGGCGCGGGCGGTGCTTCACACGAGAGTATTTTAGAAGGTATTGATACCTTGCGTGAAAAAGGCGTGCGTCGCGTAGGGCCATACATGGTGACCAAAGCCATGGCGAGTGGCGTATCTGCTTGCTTGGCAACGGGTGCTAAAATCAAAGGCATTAACTACGGCATTAGCTCCGCTTGTTCTACCAGCGCACACTGTATTGGCGCGGGGGTTGAGCAAATTCAATTAGGTAAACAAGATATTATTTTTGCAGGCGGGGCAGAAGAAGAGCATTGGACATTGTCATTTATGTTTGATGCAATGGGCGCACTGAGCAGCAAATATAACGAAACGCCAGATAAAGCCTCGCGTACTTACGATGCGAATCGTGATGGCTTTGTTATTTCAGGCGGTGGTGGCATTGTGGTGCTTGAAGAGTACGAACACGCTAAAGCACGCGGTGCAAAAATTTATGCTGAAGTTGTTGGCTACGGTGCAACGTCTGATGGTTACGATATGGTCGCGCCCAGCGGCGAGGGCGCAGTGCGCTGTATGCAGCTTGCCTTGCAAGGGCATGATGGCAAGGCAATTGAAAAAGTTGATTATATCAATACGCATGGCACTAGCACACCTGTTGGAGACACCAAAGAGCTTGAGGCTATTCGCCAGGTATTTGGCGCAAATAACCCCGTTGCGATTGCATCCACCAAATCTCTCTCTGGTCATGCTTTAGGGGCTGCGGGGGTGAATGAGGCGATTTATACTTTGCTGATGATGGAAAACAATTTTATCGCTGCATCAGCCAACATTGAAACACTAGACCCTGCTGCAGAAGGCTTAAACATTGTGCGTAATACGATTGAAAACGTCAAAATTGAAACAGCATTGTCTAACAGCTTTGGTTTTGGCGGTACTAATGCAACACTGACCTTTTCACGTAAAGGCTTGTAATAAGCACTTATGCATCATCATTTTTAAACTTAAAAAAAGAAAGTAATGACAAATGGCACAATTTGACAACGTAAGCGTAAAGAAAAAAGCCAATATTTATTTTGATGGCAAATGTGTGAGTCACACGGTGATGTTTTCTAACGGTACGCGCAGCACAATTGGCGTGATTTTTCCTAGCACTTTAACATTTAATACGGCAGCACCTGAGTTGATGGAAATTAATGCTGGCGTGTGTAACGTGCGCTTAAAAGGTGAAGATACTTGGAAAACATATCGCGCAGGGGATAAATTTACCGTGGCGGGTAACTCAAGTTTTGATATTGAAGTTACTGAAACGGTCGATTACGTTTGCCATTTCGAATAGCTTTTTAGCCACAGAGAGCACAGAGAAAACCAAAACAATTTACAGTAAAAAGTTTGGCTTTTCTCTGTGCTCTCTGTGGCAAGAATTTATTTAAGGATATTTATGCCAAGTTTTGATATTTCATCTGAAGTGGATATGGTCGCGTTAAAAAATGCGATTGATACCGCAGGTAAGCAAATTACCAATCGTTATGATTTTAAAGGCACGTCTGCCAAAGTAGAACTCAATGAAAAAGACAATTTAATCACCTTGCTGGGTGATAACGATTTTCAGCTTGACCAAATTAAAGACATTTTATTGCCCGCAATGGAGAAAAAAGAGCCTGATTCTTCTAAACGCTTAGAGCATAAAGATGTGCAAAAAGTGGGTGGCAATAAGGTGAAGCAAGAGCTTAAAATCCGCGCGGGCATTGATAGTGATTTAGCCAAACGCCTCGTGAAACTGATTAAAGACTCTGGCTTAAAAGTGCAAGCCAGTATTCAGGGTGATGAAGTGCGCGTGACGGGAGCTAAGCGTGATTTACTGCAAGATACTATCGCCTTTTGCAAAAAAAATGTGACGGATTTTCCACTGCAGTTTGGTAATTTTAGAGATTAACCATCTTAACATCTCAATAAAAAAATTAAGAAATAAATGATGCAAACTAACGTGACGGCTTACGATTCAACCCTGCGCGATGGCGCACAGGCACAGGGTGTTTCATTTACGGTTGAAGACAAACTTAAGATTGTTGAACAGCTTGATGCGCTAGGCATTGGCTACATTGAAGCGGGTAATCCAGGTTCTAACCCAAAAGATTTAGAGTTCTTTAAGCGCGTGGCTGAGCTTAAATTAAAGCATGCCAAAATTATTGCGTTTGGCAGCACGCGCCGCATTGGTATAAAAGCGGCGGATGATAAAAACCTACAGTCACTTTTAAGTGCCAATACACAAGCTGTGGCGATTTTTGGCAAAAGTTGGGATTACCAAGTCACTGATATTTTGCGCACCACCTTAGATGAAAATCTAGCTATGATAGGTGACACCATTGCTTATTTAAAACAGCAAGGCAAAGAAGTGGTGTTTGATGCTGAGCATTTTTACGATGGCTATAAGGCCAATGCAGATTATGCGCTGGCAACCTTGCAAGCCGCTGCAGATGCAGGTGCGGATGTACTCACACTTTGTGACACCAATGGTGGCACATTCCCTAACGAGGTGTTTGAAATCACGCAACTAGTGGTAGCGCGTTTTCCGCAGTTACAAATTGGTATTCATTGCCATAACGATTGTGAAATGGCAGTTGCCAACTCAGTAGCCGCCGTGCAGGCAGGGGCAAGGCAAGTGCAAGGCACCATCAATGGCATTGGCGAGCGTTGTGGCAATGCCAATTTATGTTCCATCATCCCCAATTTGCAATTAAAACTAGGTTTCAATTGCATTCCGCAAGAAAATATCAGCACCCTCACACATGTAGCGCGTTTTGTGAATGAAGTGGCCAATATGCCGTTTAACGATAAAGCACCGTATGTGGGTAATGATGCGTTTTCGCATAAAGGCGGTATGCATATTGATGCGGTCAATAAAAACCCGATTTCGTACGAGCATATCAACCCTAACCAAGTCGGGAATGAGCGCCATATTTTGGTGTCAGAAGTCGCAGGGCGGGGCGCATTGCTGAATAAACTACAGCAAATTGAACCTAGCCTTACCAAAGATTCCCCCGATACCATCCGCGTGTTAGAGCAACTCAAAGCTTTAGAGCATGAAGGCTACCAGTTTGAAGGTGCAGAAAGTTCGTTTGATTTGCTCATGCATAAACTCTTAGGAAAATTTGAGCCATTTTTTAGCCTCAAGCAATACAACGTCAGCATATTTGAGCCATCCGCCGATGGCTTGAATTCATCCGCCACCATCCATATTAACGTCAATGGCGTAGATGCCAACGCCACCGCGCAAGGCGATGGCCCAGTAAATGCGTTAGATAAAGCGATGCGCAAAGCCTTGGTGGATTTTTACCCTGCCATTAACGACATCAAGCTAGTCGATTATAAAGTGCGCGTGTTAGATAGCAGCCAAGCGACGGCGGCTAAAGTGCGTGTGATTATTGAATCCACCGACCAACAACAAAGCTGGACGACCATAGGGGTTTCAACGGATATTATTGAAGCTTCATGGTTAGCGTTGAAAGATGCGGTGGAATACAAATTGCTAATGAAGTAATCATAGCCATTCCGATGCTTCTGCTTTAATATATATCCATGTTTTATTTAGATTTATTTAGTAAGCTAGAAGCACACGAAGTAGATTACCTACTCATTGGCGGTTTAGCCATCTCATTGCATGGTATTGAGCGTGCCACCATGGATATTGACATTACCGTTGCCATGCAACCAGAAAACTTGAGTCATTTAATTGCGTGTGCAAAAGACTTAGGTTTAAAGCCAGTGGCACCAGTGCCTTTGGAGAGCTTAGGTAATATTGAATTGCTAAAACAATGGCACAGCGAAAAAAATATGCAAGCTTTTGCAATGCGCACCGATGCGCTAGCAGGGGTCACCTTGGATGTGTTGTTGTTTACCGCATTAAACTTTGCAGAAATGCATCAACGTGCGGTGCATTTTGATATTGGTAATGTCCGTATTCCAGTGGCATCAATAGATGATTTGATTGCGTTAAAACAAGCGGCTGGGAGAGCGATTGATATGAGTGATATTGCGCATTTGCAGAGATTGAAAACGCTATGAAAGCTAGCCAATCAATCAACTCGGGCTTTAACCCTGCTGACCGCACTTACCAAGTGAGTGATGAGCGTTTACGCGCTTTTAGGGCACTTACCCCAGCGCAGCGGCTGGAGTGGGTGGAGGAGTTGGCGCATTTTTTAAGGTTGGCTAAAGCACAAAATCTCACTAAACCGAAAAATTCAAACCATCATACTGGCTATTGAAGACATCAAATTGGTCGATTATTAAAGTGCGCGTGATTATTGAATCCACCGACCGACAACAAAGCTGGACGACGATAGGCGTTTCAACTGATATTATTGAGGCTTCTTGGTTGGCGTTGAAGGATGCAGTTGAAGTGAACTTGATGAAAATCTAGACTGTTGTTGATATCAAACTTCAAAATAAGACTCAATATTCAGAGGGTTGATTAGTATCACTTTATCCCACTCATGGTTAGCTATGATGTATTGCTTAAATTGGACTCGGTCTTCTTCGTCTAATCCATAACCAATATGGTCAGTTAAAATTAGCCACCATTCTTTGTACTTAGACTTATATTTTTTTATTTTCTCAGTCTTTTCGGCAATGATTAATAATAAGTTTTTTTCTAGTTCATGTAATACAAAGCCACCCGAGTCTCCATCAGAAGATGCCCCCATTCGAAATGTCGTATCGTATATTTTTGAACTAGGTATTGCATCAATAGTAAAATTTTCTGTCACGCAATAAAGTCTAACTTCTCTTGGTTGGTCTATCTCTATAGTTTTTAAAATGCTTTTAATCTTTGGAGCAAGCTTTTCCCATTTTTCTACTGGGCGTGTAAAGTCCATACCTATGTACCAAGATTTCCCAGTTATTGGTTTGCCATGGTTCAGAAGTAACTTTTCAAATTTTTGCCAAAGTGGAATCCACTCTTCTTCAAGTCCTTTTGCCTTGCCATTTTCATATTCGTAATTTTGATTGAGTCTTCTGACCTCAACAGCTATTAAGTCGTCAACTAAAAAATCAGGTGGAAAGTTTCCATCGGGCTCGTAAACAACCTTTTGAAATTTGTTTTCCAAAAAGCGTTTTACAATTTCCTCATCTATATTCATTTTTAGGTTCCAATAAAACTAATTTTAGCTGCTCTTGCTCCACTGGTCTTAACGTGACTTGACTGTAGCTAATCAATCCATGTTTCGAGTGCATAAATTTTCTTTGTCCGCCTTGTCGCTCTAGTACATCATGTTGTTTCCAAAAGCGTTCAAACTCTGGGCTGGCTTGCGAAAGCTCGTTTACCAAGCGTTTGAGTTCAGGTTCTTCTAAGCGGCTGCGGCAATCGGCTCTAAATTCTGCAACCAAACGCCTTGCGCGCATTTCCCAATCCACCACAAATTGTTTAGCGCTTGGGTGTTGGAATACAAAGCGGAGTAAATTTGGGCGTGAGTCATTAGAAGCATTATCTAACCAGCCTGTAAACAAATCGCTGGCGGGTTGGTTCCATGCCAATATATCCCAAGTGCGCCCCATAATGTAGGCGGGGATTTGGATGCTAGCCAGCATATTCATCAGCGTATCAGGTGCTGTGTCTGCTTCTAGCATATGGGCTTGCGGGTCGCGCCTATCCGCCATGTCAAACAAATAGGTGCGTTCTGATTTACTCAGTTTGAGTGCGGTGGCAAGTCTTTCTAAGGCTTCGGCTGATACATTAACCTCGCGTCCTTGTTCTATCCACGTGTACCAAGTTGCGCTGATGCCTGCGAGTTGCGCGACTTCTTCACGGCGCAAACCTTGCGTACGCCTGCGTGCACCTGCGGGAAAGCCAAATTCCTCTGGCGCACCTCGTTGGCGCAAGGCTTGTAAAAACTCAGCGAGTTCTTTGCGTCTTGTATCCATTTGATTTCACTTTCCCTTTGTCATAAAGACTAGCCTGTTAGTCTTAGTACTAGTATAACCTATATCATTGTCAGGGTATTGAAACTTAGGTATGCTTGCGTTTTTGTTTGGGTTGGCAACAATTTAAGGAGCGATGATGGCGGGGAAAACACTTTACGATAAATTATGGGATTCGCACGTGGTGCATGAAGATGCTGACGGCACTTGTTTAATTTATATCGATCGACACTTAGTGCATGAAGTGACTAGCCCGCAAGCGTTTGAAGGCTTACGTTTGGCTGGCCGCAAGCCTTGGCGTGCTGACACTATTGTAGCTAACCCTGACCACAATACGCCCACCAAAAACTGGGAAAAAGGCATTGAAGACCCAATTTCACGTTTACAGGTAGAAACGCTAGACACCAATATTAAAGAAACTGGCGCTTTAGTTTACTTCCCATTTAAGCACGCCAATCAAGGCATTATCCATGTAATCGGTCCAGAGAATGGTACCACATTGCCTGGTATGACGGTTGTTTGCGGCGATAGCCATACGTCTACCCACGGTGCGTTTGGTGCCTTGGCACACGGCATCGGCACTTCAGAAGTTGAACACGTATTAGCCACACAAACTTTAATTGCCAAAAAATCTAAGCGCATGTTGGTGCGTGTAGATGGTGAATTAGGTGTTGGTGTAACGGCTAAAGACGTGGCATTAGCCGTGATTGGTAAAATTGGTACGGCAGGCGGCAATGGCTTTGCGATTGAATTTGGTGGCGAGGTGATTCGTGCCTTAAGTATGGAAGGCCGCATGACCATCTGTAATATGGCGATTGAGGCAGGCGCGCGCGCAGGCATTATTGCCCCAGATGCGAAAACAGCTGAATACTTAAAAGGCCGTCAATACGCGCCAAAACCAGCGGATTGGGATAAAGCCGTGGCTTACTGGAATACATTGGTAACGGATGCTGACGCAGTATTTGACAGTGTGGTTGAATTAAAGGGTGCAGAGATCGCACCGCAAGTGACTTGGGGTACATCGCCAGAGCAAGTATTGCCGATTAACGGCTGTGTGCCAGACCCTGCACAAGAGCAAGATGCTACTAAACGCACCAGTATAGAAAATGCACTGAAATACATGGGCTTAACCGCTAATACGCCAATCGAAGAAATTAAATTGGATAAGATTTTTATCGGCTCATGCACCAATAGCCGCATAGAAGATTTACGTGCAGCAGCGGTAGTCGCAAAAGGCAAAAAAGTAGCGAGTAGCATTACATTAGCCATGGTGGTGCCAGGTTCTGGTCAAGTCAAACGTATGGCAGAAGAAGAAGGCCTAGACAAGATTTTTACTGAGGCTGGTTTTGAGTGGCGTGAGCCAGGTTGCAGTATGTGTTTAGCCATGAATGCTGACAGACTGAGCCCAGGTGAGCGTTGCGCCTCTACCTCAAACCGTAACTTTGAAGGTCGACAAGGTCAAGGCGGACGTACGCATTTGGTCAGCCCAGCGATGGCGGTTGCAGCAGCGATTGCGGGTCATTTTGTTGATGTACGTAGCGTCTAAATTTAGGCGAAAAAGAATAGACTTTAGGATACAAATCATATGAAAGCATTTACCCAATTAAACGGCTTAGCTTGCCCGATTGATCGCGCCAATATAGACACTGACGCGATTATTCCAAAGCAATTTTTAAAATCTATCAAACGGTCAGGTTTCGGCCCTTATTTGTTTGATGAATGGCGCTATAAAGACCATGGCGAACCTGGCATGGATTGTACCAATCGTCCGTTGAATCCAGATTTTGTGCTGAACCAAGCACGTTACAAAGGCGCGCAAATTATGTTGGCGCGTGAGAATTTTGGTTGTGGCTCAAGCCGTGAACATGCACCTTGGGCGATTGAGGATTATGGCTTTCGCGTGATTATTGCGCCTAGCTACGCCGATATTTTCTTTAACAATTGTTACAAAAATGGCATGTTGCCGATAGTGGCGAGCCATACCACAGTGGATAAATTGTTTAAAGAGTGCGAAGCGACAGAAGGTTATACCTTAAACGTAGATTTGCCTTCACAAACCGTTACACTGCCGTCAGGTGAAAAATTTGGTTTTGAAATTCACCCAACTTCTAAGCATAACTTGCTGAACGGCTTGGATGAAATTGGCTTAACGTTGTTACATGCGGAAAAGATTAAGGCGTTTGAACAGCAGCATAAGCAAAATCAGCCTTGGTTGTTTGCTTAACATTGAATTCCAGTGTAACCGTAAAGGTCATCCCCATAGAATATATGCGCTAAAACGCATTATTCATATGTGGCAGACAGAAATCACGATAAAGAATATTTGAACTTAAGGAAATTAAAATGACAATGAAAATCGCAGTATTACCAGGGGACGGCATCGGCCCAGAAATTATTACACAAGCTTTGCGTGTGTTGGATGTATTGAAAAATGAAGGCATGGCAATGGAGTTTACTGAAGCGCCTTTGGGCGGTCAGGCTTACGACCAATACGGTCATCCTTATCCAGAGTTTACGCAAAAAATCTGTCGTGCGGCAGATGCGGTATTGTTAGGCGCAGTTGGTGGCCCACAGTATGATAATTTGGACCGACCATTGCGCCCAGAGCGCGGTTTGTTGGGTATTCGTAAAGACTTGGGTTTGTTTGCAAACTTGCGCCCAGCCGTATTGTACCCGGAGCTGGCGAATGCATCTACGCTTAAACCAGAAGTGGTGGCTGGCTTGGATATTATGATTGTGCGTGAATTGACTGGTGATGTGTACTTTGGTCAACCACGTGGCATGCGCGTAAACGAAGAGGGCGAGCGCGAAGGCTTTAACACCATGATTTATAAAGAGTCTGAAGTGCGTCGTATTGCACACGTAGCCTTTGATATCGCCATGAAGCGAGGCAAAAAATTATGTTCAGTGGATAAAGCTAACGTATTGGAAACCACAGAGTTTTGGAAAGAAATCGTGATTGATGTGGCACGCGAATACCCAGAAGTAGAGTTAAGCCATATGTATGTAGATAACGCCGCGATGCAGTTAATTCGCAACCCAAAACAATTTGATGTAATGGTGACAGGCAATATTTTTGGTGACATCTTGTCAGACGAAGCGTCTATGTTGACAGGATCTATCGGCATGCTGGCTTCAGCCTCACTCAATGAAACTAAAAAAGGTTTGTATGAGCCATCACACGGTTCAGCTCCTGATATTGCAGGTAAAAACCTAGCCAACCCAATCGCGACAATTTTGTCTGCCGCGATGATGTTGCGTTACACCTTTGATAACGAAGCAGCGGCGCAACGCATTGAAAATGCGGTGAAAAAAGTGTTGGCTGCGGGTTATCGTACTGGCGACATCTATGAAGCAGGCATGAAACGTGTATCATGCTCAGAAATGGGCGACCAAATCGTTGCAGCAATGTAAGTTGTTTGTTTTATGAAAAGAGCGATACTTTAACGGTGTCGCTCTTGTATATAAAGCTTAATAAAACCATTAGAATAATTGCGAATTATTAAAAAAGGGGAATGATGATGGCAAAGCATTTCGTATCAATTGCACTAATAGTTACTATTATGGGTTGCAATACCATTCGCGGCGTTGGTAAAGATATTGAAAAAGCGGGCGAAGCTGTTCAAAAATCAACTCAATAAATTGGCGGCAATATGCCGTTACGATAGGTTTAAGTATGTTAAAAGTAGGGTTTGTAGGTTGGCGTGGTATGGTGGGCAGTGTGCTCATGCAACGCATGTTGGAAGAAAATGATTTTGCGCTAATTGAGCCGCAATTTTTTACCACATCTCAAGTGGGTGGCCAAGGTCCTAATGTAGGTAAAGAAACGCCAGCGTTACTGGATGCTAACAATATCAACGCCTTAAAAAACATGGATGCGATTGTATCTTGCCAAGGTGGTGATTACACCAGTGAAATTTTCCCACAGTTGCGTAATGCAGGTTGGAATGGGCATTGGATTGATGCGGCTTCAACCCTGCGTATGGAGAAAGATGCGGTCATCATTCTTGATCCAGTGAATATGCATGTTATTAAAGATGCTCTTGCTAATGGTGGTAGAAATTGGGTGGGTGGCAACTGCACGGTGTCATTGATGTTGATGGCACTGAATGGGTTATTTAAAGCAGATTTAGTCGAGTGGGCAACTTCTATGACCTACCAAGCGGCATCAGGTGCGGGCGCGCAAAATATGCGCGAATTGCTCAAGCAAATGGGTGAGGCACACTTTGCCGCAAGTTCATTGCTGGCTGATCCTGCTTCAGCAATTTTAGAGATTGATCGTACAATTGCAGGTACTCTGCGCGATGAAAATTTCCCTACCTCGCACTTTGGTGTGCCATTGGCGGGTAGTTTAATTCCTTGGATAGACAAAGATTTAGGAAATGGTCAGAGTAAAGAAGAGTGGAAGGGCGGCGTTGAAACGAATAAAATTTTAGGTCGTGAAGCTAACCCAATTGCCATTGATGGTTTATGTGTGCGGATTGGCGCAATGCGTTGTCACTCTCAAGCACTTACGATTAAACTCAAAAAAGATGTGCCATTAGATGAAATCAACCAAATGTTGGCAGAGGCGAATCAATGGGCAAAAGTTGTACCTAACGAACGCGAAGCTAGTGTGAAACAGCTGACACCAACTGCGGTAACGGGAACTTTACTCACGCCAGTTGGGCGTTTACGCAAATTAAATATGGGGAATGACTATCTCTCTGCATTCACAGTAGGCGATCAGTTATTATGGGGCGCAGCCGAGCCATTGCGTCGTATGTTACGGATTTTAATAGAAAAATAATTAAAAACCTATTTTTTTAGGTAACATTGATGCTCAGCACTAAGATAGCGAATGAATATAATGTGCATTATGAGCTTGCATAGCTAACTAATTGATGTTATTTTCATATTACAAATTTTAGTTTGATTAAGGGTAGTGTTGTGCATAAATCAAAAATAAAACAAATATCGTTAGCTGTCTGCTTGGCATTTATGCCATTGGCTGGCTTTTCGGCGGGCTTAGGTAAGCTAAATATAGCTTCTGGGTTAGGAGAGCCATTAAGTGCTGATGTTGAGTTGCTATCAGTCACTCCAGAGGAGCTTTCTACTTTATCTGCTACGATAGCATCTGAAGAGGCTTACGTGGCGCAGGGAATTCCTCGATTAGGTATTCATAATAATATTCGAGTTGAGGTCACAAAAAATGCTGTAGGCGCACCAATACTTAAGCTTAAATCTAGCCTTCCTATCAGCGACCCCTATCTAGATATGTTACTTCAGGTTGATTGGGCATCAGGTCGATTACTGCGTGAATATACTGTTTTACTAGACCCACCCAATTATAAAAGTATAGTTGAGGCGGCATCTGCCCCAGTTGTTTCGGTTCCATCTACAAAAAGTAAATCATCAAGCGATGCTAATCAATTAAACACGCCAACATCTGATGCGGTAGCATCCAGCACAAAAAAATCAAAGAAGACTAAGAAAACATCGCTTCCAAGCGAAACTTCAATTGCTGATATTGCTCAACCAGTGAGTGCAGAGGGTTTAGAGGGCGCGGACGTGACTACCCAGCGTGGTGATACGTTAAGCTCGATTGCTAAGGCATATAGTGTTGAAGGTGTAAGCTTGGACCAAATGTTAGTGGGGATGTTCGAAGCAAATAAAGAAGCATTTGCTAAAGGCAATATGAATAGGCTTAAAGTTGGGCAGATTTTAAGAGTGCCTAGCAAAGAAAGTTTGGAGGCGGTTTCTGCTAAAGAAGCAAGGCAAACAGTTAAGGCACACTCTGCTAATTGGAATGAATATAGAAACTCACTGGCTGGCGCAGTTGCAGATACCCATGCGGTAGCGGAATCAGAGCAGAAACAATCAGCCTCAGGAAAACTTACAACGGCAGAAGATCAAGCCACCCCAGCAAAAGTTGGATCACAAGACGTGGTAAAACTCTCTGCTGGAGAGAAGGCGCAAGATAATGCTACAAAAACAAACAGTAAAGCACTAGATGCGAAAGTAACTTCATTGCAAGAAGAGCTTACGGCTAAAGAGAAGTCGCTTGCGGAATCTCAAGATAGAGTTTCTAAGCTTGAACTGCAAATTAAAAATATGGAAACCCTTTTAGCTGCTAAAAGTAAAACCATGGCTGATGCGGAAAAAAATGCTCAAACTAAAGCATTGAGCTCAGCTCAAGCTAAGCAAGAGGCAGCTAAGCAAGAGGCAGCTAAACAAGAGGCAGCTAAACAAGAGGCAGCTAAACAAGAGGCAGCTAAACAAGAGGCAGCTAAACAAGAGGCAGCTAAACAAGAGGCAGTTAAACAAGAGGCAGCTAA
>JABFSF010000072.1 GCA_013140755.1 Methylotenera sp.
AGTTTCAGCTAAGTCCAAATAGTAAGGTTGTAAATGGCTTTAATGATTGTTGCTGGTCTAGTTCAATTAGGTTCCTGCTTTAATCTCATTAAGCTTTTGCCATTTCCAAATTGAATAGAATCACATGACGGACCACAAGTGCAAGCGGATAACATAGGGGAGGATTTAATACTATCTAAAGATAGTAAAAAGTACGGTGTACCCATGGGGCTATATAAAGACAAAAGGCCTACAGCGATTAAACTGTAAGCCTTTGTTTTTATTGGTGCGCCCGGAGCGATTCGAACGCCCGACCCCTTGGTTCGTAGGATCGAAAAGTAAAATAAACTTAATTTAAAATCAATTGCTTACAGTGTTCGCCACACTTTAAAAAACAGTCTAAATCAATTGCAGAGAACCCATAAATATTCTAGATTGGTACGGTTTTTACTACAGAGTATTTCTAATTTTAAATTATGCGATTGTCTTAAATAATCTCCATAGCTGACGGTCAATCTTTCTCTGTCACAGACAACAAATTGACCCAAAGCAGTCAGTCGCCAATCGGTTCTAAGTAGGCATTTACACTAAAGTTTACTAAATACGTATAAGTGCTTATTGCTTGCAAATAAATAGTAATATACTAAGCATGTAAAAGTATCTTTAAAGGGGTAATGTTATGAACAGAAGAGAAGCTTTAATTAGTGGTGTTGCATTGGCTGGAGCAGCCATTGTTGGCCGTGCTCAGGCAGAAGAGATGAAAATGGATCATGAACACCATCATCATGATATGTCTGCTAACTCTGGCTTGATTACCGTAGCAGCAGACTGTATTCAAAAAGGTCAAGTGTGTATTAATCATTGCCTCTATCTACTCGGCCAAGGTGACAAAGACATGGCTGCTTGCGCTAAAAGCGTAAGTCAAATGCTTGCTATATGTGGTGCACTTCAATCCCTTGCTAATCAAGAATCTACCTACTTACCTAAACTGGCTGCGATTGCCAGAGATGCTTGTGATGCGTGTGAAGATGAGTGTAAGAAACATTCAGATAAGCATGAAGCCTGTAAAGCCTGCCGTGAGAGCTGCGCGGCTTGCGCTAAAGAGTGTAGAAAAATAGCTGTATAAAGCTCACTCCCAGTTACCAAGTGGCAACTGGGACACTTGCAAAATTAGAAGCTGGCAGACAGTCCAAGTTGCCCAGAGATTCCTGGCATTGCATAGCCAGGACGATATTCATAATTGCGATCAAACAGGTTTTCGACTGCGAGGAATACTTCGCCTTTCTTACCAAGCAATGGTAGTGGATAGGAGGCTCGCGCATTTACCACGGTAAATGATGCGACTTTTTCTGTATTGCTGTTTAGTTGACCTCCGCTAAGGACTGTAGCACGGTCTCGACTCAGCGCCCAGACTTGAGACTGATACTGCGCATCTACCGATAACTTAACTGGTCCTATTTGCCCATTTAATCCCGCTGTGAACGCTGATTTTGGTGTGTAAGGTAAATTGTCAATACCAGGGTTAAGTAAGGTTAAGCCACCAAATGCAACCCAGTCAGACCCAATTTTTTGCTTAATTGATAGCTCTGCACCATTCGTTTGATAGCCACCAGTATTATAAAAAGTGTTATTACCAAAATTAGCAAAGTTAAGGTCGTACACATAACGGTTCTTCACCACGTCATGGAATACACTGACATCAATCTGTGTTGCATCTGTAGGGGTTAGCTTGAAACCAATTTCACTATGATTCACTTCTTCAGCAGATAATTGATTCCATGTTGTGCCAGCAAATAAATGCGCTGGCATTGCAGTCTGTATGGCAGGACCTTCTAATCCTGGGTAGTTAATCCCGCGTGATACATTGGCAAATATAGTTGCCTTTTCCGAAACTAGCGACAAGCCTGCATGCGGTGCTGTTTTGGAACTGTAAACATTATGATCGTAGAACCTAACTCCCACAGACGGAACCAGCGTCCATCCATCACTAACGCTAATAGTTTGATTTATAGCAACGTGAGGTGAAGTAATCCTAAAGTCAGGCATATTTACTGTACCGCCAGTATTCGGTCCATTGACATCACCAGAAATACGATCAACATCTAAACCAGCCAAAACAGTACCACCTGACCATGGCGACAATTCCTCCTTCCAGCGCAAACCGTTCATGTCAAAACTGGATAGGAATGTACCCCAGCCCACCATTGGCCGATTATCGTTATACAAATTACCTTCGCCGCGATTACTATAGACTTTGAAGCTACCGCTCAAATTCTCGTATTTATGCGAGACACTGGCAGTCAGCATCGTTGCCTGCGATTTATATTCAGGGGTAATCGGGTTGATGGCAAAGCGGGCATCTTGAGGGTCACTGGCCTTATTGTCCACATAAAGAACACTGACATCAGCGCGCCAATTCTCGTTAAATTGAGCGCCGAGGCGCCCCATGATGTTATTTAGCTCGCCATCTGAGCCAGGGCGATGACCGTCAGATTTCGCATAACCTTGTGCCAGCATGAAATCTACCGCACCTGTACGACCTACAAGATTAGCTTGCTCGACTACAGTACCAAATGAACCTGCTGACAATCTACCATCGCCATGTATGCCATCTTCAGTGGCGCGTTTAGTCTCTAAATTGATAGAAGCAAAATTATTACCGTTAATCTGTGGTTGAGGACCTTTATATACCGTAATTGATTGCATACCATTCACTGGTAGCAAATCTAACAAGGGATGACCCCAAACCCCCATGTAGAAAGGGATATCATCAACGTAAGTCTTAATTTCACTTCCTGGGCGGCTAATACCCATACCTCGAATATAAACTGCTCCGCCTTGATCGCCACCGAATGCCCCAACTGGGTTATAGCGTGAAATCTGCACACCAGGAGTGCGACGTAATGCTGATGCAAGATCGACTGCGTTTTGATCCCTAAGTTGATTCTCAGACACAACGGCAGATGTGCTTGAATAGGCATCAACACCAATCTCCTCGATGACAGGACGGGCTGTTACTTCGATGGCATTTAAGTTAATTAATTCTTCTGCACCTGCCGAATTGGCAAAAGCCATCAATACAGCCAAGGCAATTTTATTGTTTTTCAATTTAGTCTCCCATTATAGTTTTTATTGATGGTGGTGATGCTCATGAGCAGCAGGATCGTCTTTGGTGCCGAACAAGCTGAATTGTTTGAGACGATCAGGACTTACAGATTTTTCTGCAGAAGTGAGCTGAGTGACTAAGCTCTTGGCAGTTTGGTCAGGGATGCCAGCTTCAGTTAAAGTTTTAACTTCTTTAAGCCCATCTGCGCCACAAGCCATTATTATCCACTTACCGTTGCTACGATGGAGTAGTGCACGTCCACCGCGCTGGCCTTGAGTCCAGTCAGCCACTGCATAGTCATCAATCACTGCAATGGGTGTTGTTTCTACCTTATGGTCTGGTTTGTCGTAAGTGGAGGAAATTATTGCCTTTATTTGCTGATGTGAAGTATTGTCATCTGCCTGCACAGTAGCGGATGTTGAAGCAACTGCCATTCCAAAAATAAATGATAATGCAATGTTAGTTGATGATTTCTTATTCCTTATCAAGATAAATTCCCCATTTTTATATTTATAGCGGGGAAGCATAGCAGAGGATTTTATTCTTTGGAATGTGGTAAATTGTCGCACCTAGAGGTCGTACTGTTTCGCAAATATCTTATCCATCAGGTGCTCAAATAAACTAAATTTAATAGCCGAAGGTCTCTTATTGTCCCGAAGATGAAGTTAACTTGCTAAATTAGTGCGTCCGCTTTGTTCCACTTAGGAGTCATGAAGTTTGAAATACAGGTGGTAAAATTGGGCGACAAGTCATCAATAAGTGAGAATTTAGTTGTTAAAACCCAATAAAGACTTAGCCATTAAGGCTGCTATAAACCTGACCCCCCAATATGCAGATTTATTGCGAGATCTACAAAGAGGCAATGGAAGAGCCTTCTTTTCAGCAGAAATTGCAAACATACGTAAAAAATTAGGTGATTACGTTCTAGTTTATGATGACGAGCGAAAAATTGGTCGCGCTCTATTTCTTGCCATGATGGGCGAGGATGGGTTCAAAGAATTCACTGCGGAGATAAATAATACAACACCATCTGAACAACAGGAATTTGTTGATGGAGTGGCTAGTCCTGACAATGAGTTTGTGAAAGCATTTTCATCATTCGAAATACCAAAAACACCAAGTGAGTGGAAAGCGGCAAGAGAGGCTAATGCACAATTACCTGAAGACGAAAGGAAGGAGCTAGAAAAACGTGGTGCAATATTGTGGTGTTTTCTTTTTAGTAGCTTTTTTAATGTACTTGCGTTGATGGTGCATGGATCAAGAATGACAACATTAGTACCACAAGCAATAGCCGGTGATGATGAAGCGTTTTTGAAGGCAATTCAAATTGATCGCATGTTGTTTACACATTACCCCTATTTCAGAGATCGAAAATTTACGGCTCAAGATGAAGGCGATGTAGCTTTTTTAGAACAGCTTGCTTACCGTGAAACCAATCCGCCGTTGCGTGGCAAGGTTACATATCCTGCACTTTATATGTTGTTTGGCATATTAGATTCATTTCAAATACTTTCAGATTTAAAACATAGAGAAATTCTCGATATTTGTGATGAGGCAGGATTAGATCGTTACCAGAACCGAATTGAAGATGTAGGATATCTCACTAAACGTTTGGGGGATTATCGGGATTGGCAGAAATTCAATGGGATGTCAATGCACTTAAATCTAACTTGAGTGCGTTTTTATAGAGAAGTCTCAGGCATAAAGTAAGAACCGTCGCAGAAAACGCCATGTTGGCAAGTCTGCAAATTCGACGGAGTTAACTATTATGCAATATCAAAATCATCAATTCGATCAAAATTCCACAAGCCAAAAGCCTTTAAATCAAACCTACACCGTTTTGGGTGAGTTCGAGCCGCCCGCCCGCAGCGCCAGCGCGGACGGACGGAGCGAAGTCGCACAATGCGGTGAGGTAAGTGCAACGGTAGATGCTCCGCTTTCGCTTGCCAAGACCTCAGAAGGTACGCCGCCTAGTAACACAGTACCTTTAAATTACAACCCTAAAACATTCAAAGCCCTTAGATATGGTATTGATAGTTTGTATGTGTCCTATCCTGGTGTTATTGCTGAGGATTGGGATATAAAATTAAACAACCTAAAAGAACAAGCACAATCAGAAGATGAGACGCAACAAGCACTCGCTCAAGTTGTTATCGGACAACACATATTTGAAGTAAAAGATAAAGGTAAAGGTCGTTTTTCTTACGTGTTGGTGGATAACAGTTTTTACTTACAGGCGAGTAATGGTAAATCTAAAGCTTTACCTATGGCGTACGTCCAAATTTCTAGTGAGTACCTAGCGCATGTGGGTGTTGAACAAGCAGAGAAATCATTGCAGTTTATTGTGAATACTTTAGGTCTAGTTCATGAGCCTGCTAATGTTAGTCGTGGTGATCTGTTTGTAGATTTTTGCGCTGATTTAACTATGGATTCATTTGATCCACTTCAATCATGGATTACTAGAACACAAAGTATTGATCTGCACTATCGCTATAACAAGTTTTCAGGATGGAGTTTTGGCATGGGTGGCGAAATTGGCGCTCGGCTATATGACAAGACTTTAGAAGTCGAGAAGAAATCAAGGAAATTCTATCTGCATGATTTTTGGAAGGCTGAAGGTTGGGATGGTCAGCAGACTGTTTGGCGCATGGAATTTGAGGCAAAACGCGAAGTACTTAAACAACTGGGCATTTATAAGATCAGCAATCTATTAGAGCTACAAAGTGCGCTATGGCTATATTTAACTCAAGACTGGTTAAGGTTAGCAATTCCATCACCAACAGATAGCAATCAAACACGCTGGCTTAATCATCCGCTTTGGGATGATATCACCCAAGTTTTTAATAGTGATAAAGAGCAGCAAAAGCTCAAAAGATTCTCATCTGCACGCGTGCCAGAGGACGAACGTTTGTTTGTGCATGGATTAGGTGGGATCACTTCTTTTATGGCGCGTGAAGGTATTGAAGATCTTGGAGAGGGTATTGGTGAATACTTGCATCAAGCCAAAGATTTCCATGAAAAGCGCTCACAAATTCATGGCGCTGGCATGGATGAATACGTTACAAAAAAGGTAAAAAGTAAGAATCGGCGTTTTAATTCAATTAATAATAGACAGGATGATTTTAGCGATA
>JABFSF010000054.1 GCA_013140755.1 Methylotenera sp.
GCTTTTATAATACACAGCGTATGCATCAATCATTAGGTTACTTAACACCAGTGGAAATGGAAAGCAGGTATTATGCTCAGTGATGTGCTTAATTTAGCGTGTCCGTCAAATACGGGTTAGCTCAGACCACGATTTTCCTTTTTGTTCATACCTACTCAAGAATCGCCTGTAATTTTGCTAATACTTCGCTCACAATATCGCTTGATACCATTTCAATAAATTGACCTTGTCTAGCCATCATATCCACTGTGCGCGGTTGATTACACATGATGATGCCTTGTGTTTGTGTGCCACTTGCGATAAGTGACACTGCAAATCCAGCAAAACGTACTTGATTGCCGCCTTGAGTAATTGGGCAAATAATAGACAATCCTGTTTGATTAAAAGCTTGCGTGGAAACAACCAGTACAGGACGCATTCCCTGTTGTTCTTTGCCTGATGTGGGATTTAAGTTAAGTTGCCATATTTCACCACGCTTGGCTGTTTTCATGGGTGTTGCTCCAAGCCTACTGATGGGGTATCCAACCATGCATTTTCAGAATCACTTAATGGCGCATTTAAATCACATTGCGCTAGTAAATCCGCGAGTTTGTATTGGCGTACTTTGATGGGCTCAATCACTAGGCTGCCATCTCGTACATCAATATCCACTACGGAGCCAGCATGTAGGTTGACCAGTTCTAAAATACGTTTTGGTATGGCCATGACAACAGAGCCCCCTGCTGTGCGTAAAGTTGTTGTAGGCATAAAATGTCTCCCAATCAAGATTCAATAAAAGTATAACGAAAGTATAACATTTAATCTTTAGCACTGGGAGCGTAATTTTACAAGGCAAACAGGGAGTAGGTCACCACCACCTTGTCGGTAAAGCCGTTCAATCTGAAGATGTAGGCACTGGCGCTTGTGCATGATGATGATTGTAACAGGCTACTTTATTACATACGGTGCTCGTTTACAGTCCGCCGCATGGCAAGCCGCACAATCACATACGGCGTACCGTAAACGGGTACGCCTTACCGAGTGCAGGCTACGAGGTCTGTGCTTGAGTGAGTAAATCCGTCGCACCAATTCCATTTGCGGTGCGCCAAGCTAAAATATAGTCAATTACATTATTCGCTGTTGTCATGATATGCCCCTTTTAGTCTTGAGTAATACGTGGGTGAAAAGACACTTCAACAGTTAAAACACCATCAGGCCTATCTACGCCTTTCTCTATAGCTAACGTTTCTTTAATCAATTGCAAGATTTCTGCTTTTCTATATCCTAGAGGTGGTTCGATAGCTACAGAAACCACATCAATAGTGGAAATGTAACTTTTGTTAGGATGCAGTTTTGCATCAATTACTGGAGTTTTTCTTCCACCAACAAATGCTTGAAACTCAATACGCCCTAAAGGCATAACGATATGACCAACTAGAGGCACTTCGGCTTGTCCTCCTCCCATTCCGAACATATAAATGCCACGCTCTCTATCAATCACCCAAGTAGTCAAGCCCACCCGTGCTATCAAGGTATGATTCTTATCACGCGCACCAGACCAAACAACCTTCATACTGTCATACAGGTTTTTATCTTCTTCAGTAGTAATCACTTCTCTTACAAACGCCATTTCTTGTTCTCCTTTATTGTTCGTTTACTTCTATAGTTAACTTTAACTTCATTTACCTGCTGACCAATCTACTTTGCGTGATTTTCTTAGTATTAAAACCCTGCAAAATAGACTGATTCGTTATTTAACCTACTCATATTTACAATTCGCCTAGGCTAAGCAATATATGCTTGGTGTCAATGGGTGTTTATCCTGAACCCAACTTCTAAAAAGTCAATCTTACTCTTTGCATATAGCTTCCATCCAAAATAAAAACCATTGATTAGGTTTTATCCAACCTCACCACCTCATCCACTTGCAATCCCTTAGGCAGTTGGTGTGTGATAAACACAATAGTGACCTTGCCTTTAAGCTTATTCACCGTTTGCGCAAATTGCTCGGCAGTGTGCGGGTCTAGGTTACTCACGGCTTCATCAAATATTAAAATCTTGGGTTGTTTGAGCAAAGCTCTAGCAATGGCAATGCGTTGTTTTTGCCCACCACTTAACCCTGTACCGTGCTCACCTATAGGGGTTTGGTAGCCTTGCGGGAGTTGTTCAATGGCTTGGTGGATTTCTGCGAGTTGGCAGGCGTGAATGATTTGCTCAAAGCTGGCGTGGGGATTGGCTAAAATCAGGTTGTCGTAGATGGTGCCTGAGAACAGCACGGTTTCTTGTGGCACTATGCCAAAGTAGTTGCGTAGCTCATTAGCGGCTAGGTAGCGGATGTCTTGTCCGTTGAGTTTGATACTGCCTTCTCGCGGTTGGTAAAAGCCTAGTAGCAATTTGGCGAGTGTGCTTTTGCCGCAGCCACTCGGGCCCATTAGCACCACGCATTGACCTGCTTTGATATGCAGATTGAGGTGTTGATACAGCCAAGGCAGCTCGTCACTGTATTTAAAGCCTAGGTCTTCAACACTAATATCAATCGCTTGTGCCGTATTGGCGCGTGTGGGTATCAGAGAAATAGGTTCTGCGGGGGGCGTTCATCACATCGCCTAGGCGGTTAACGGCAATATCAGCTTGTTGAAACTCTTGCCATAGCCCCACTAAGCGCATCACTGGTTGTGAGAGTCTGCCTGAGAACATTTGAAACGCCACCAACATGCCGATGGTGAAGTTGCTGTTGTGCATCACTAGCCATGCGCCTGTAGAAAAAAGTAAATATATTGCTCACAAAGTTACTTTCGCTAAAATTTTGACTCAAGCACATCGTGCTAACAAAAGCTAAGTATGTGTTAGAATCTTGCGTTGATTTTTGTGTCTATTCTTCCGAGGTTTTACTATGTTTATTTCAAATGCTTATGCCGCAAATAGTGCAGCCACTGAGTTGGCTAACTTTTTACCACTGATTGTGATTTTCATTCTGTTTTTCTTTATGATTATTCGCCCACAAATGAAGGCGGCTAAAGAGCAACGTAGCATGATTGCAGCCCTCCAAAAAGGCGATGAGGTTGTGACTGCGGGCGGGATTGTAGGTAAGGTGACTAAGGTGACAGAGTCATTTGTAACGCTTGAAATTGCTGAAAACACAGAAATCAATGTGCAAAAACATGCCATTCAAAGTGCGCTACCTAAAGGTACGATTAAAAGTATTTAACTAATCAGCCACTAGCACTTGCTGTAAGTGGCTTACTTGATGATTCAAATTACATTGCAACTCACGACTAGAGCCTGACTATGAACCGCTATCCATTATGGAAGAATATTTTTATTGCCATTGTTATTTTGATAGGCTTTGTCTATACGATTCCTAATTTTTTTGGTGAATCTCCCGCTGTACAAGTGACGCCTGCAAAAACTAGCACAAAAATTGATGCGACATTGTTAGCGCGTGTTGAAGACATTTTTAAACAAGAAAAAATTGCATACGATGGCGTTTACTTAGATGCGCGTGGCGTAAAAGCACGCTTTGCCAATACCGATACGCAAATTAAAGCTAAAGATGTATTGCAAGCTGGGCTGGGTAAAGATTACACCGTGGCTCTTAATTTGCTTTCACGCTCACCAGATTGGTTGCGTAGTTTTGGCGCAAAACCGATGTACTTGGGTTTGGATTTACGTGGCGGCGTACACTTTTTGCTGCAAGTGGATATGAATGCGGCATTAGATAAAGCCGCTGATCGCTATGTGGGGGACTTTAGAACAGCATTGCGTAAAGAGCGCATCTCTTACGCTGGGGCAACGCGCGAAGGGCAAACAGTGCAAGTTCGTTTTACCAAAGCCAGCGAGCTTGAGAAAGCTAAAAAAGTGATTAGCAAGAACTACCCAGATTTAACGCTTAAAGAAGTAAATAGTGGCGAAAATTTAATGCTCACCACCTCACTTAACTTAGTGGAGCAAAAACGCATTCAAGATTTTGCGTTAAAACAAAATATTCAAACATTGCACAATAGAATTAACGAGCTGGGAGTGGCCGAGCCAATTATTCAGCAACAAGGGGCAGACCGCATTGTAGTGCAGTTGCCAGGGGTGCAAGATACAGCTAAGGCTAAAGAGATTTTAGGGCGCACTGCAACGCTGGAAATTCGCATGGTGGACGAAGAAAAATCTGATCAAGCTACGTTAGATAATGCTCAAAAAGGGCAAGCCCCAATGGGCGACGAGGTTTTTAAAGACCGTGAAGGCCGTGCAATTTTAGTGAAGAAAAATGTAGTGCTGACAGGTGACTACATTACCGATGCAGGACCTGGTGTGGATAGCCGCAATGGTCAATCTGTAGTGAATGTGACGTTAGATGGTCGTGGTGCACGCATTTTTCAACAAGCTACGCGTGAAAATGTAGGTAAACGCATGGCGATATTGTTGATTGAAAAAGGCAATACAGAGGTGGTGACCGCTCCTGTGATTAACGAGGAAATTGGCGGTGGTCGTGTGCAAATTTCAGGCATGGCTAATACGCAAGAAGCTACCGATATTTCATTGCTGTTGCGTGCAGGTGCGCTAGCAGCACCTATGGATATTATTGAAGAACGTACTGTTGGCCCAAGCATGGGGCAAGACAATATCAATCGCGGCATTCACTCAACCTTATGGGGGTTTGCTGCCATTGCCGTGATGATGATGGTGTACTACCTATTATTTGGCGCGGTTTCGGTAGCGGCTCTAGCCATTAACTTATTATTGCTAGTGGCAATTTTATCCATGCTACAAGCCACGCTTACCTTGCCTGGCTTGGCTGCGATTGCGCTTGCATTGGGGATGGCGATTGATGCTAACGTGTTAATTAACGAGCGTATTCGCGAGGAGCTGCGCAATGGTAATACTGCGCAAGCCAGTATCCATGCGGGTTACGACCGTGCTTTTGATACAATTTTAGACTCTAACGTGACTACCTTAATTGCGGGTTTAGCCTTATTTATGTTTGGTACAGGCCCAATTAAAGGCTTTGCAGTCGTGCACGTTTTAGGTATTTTAACTTCAATGTTCAGTGCGGTGCTGGTATCTCGCGCCATTGTGAACTTGATTTACGGGTACCGCCGTAAAGTAACCAAGTTATCTATTGGTCAGATATTTAAAGCCTAAACTTAAACTTACACAATATTTAGAGTATAGATTATGGAATTATTTAGAATCAAAAAAGACATCCCCTTTATGAGTTATAGTCGCCTCACCACAGCGATCTCATTGGTGACATTTATCTTGGCGGTGTTCTTTTTAGCCACACGCGGTTTAAGCTTTGGTGTGGATTTCACTGGCGGTACTGTGATGGAGGTCAACTACCCACAAGCAGCTGATTTAACCAGTATTCGCAAAGCGGTAGATAGCATTGGCTTAAAAGAAGCAACGGTGCAAAATTTTGGCTCTAGTCGAGATGTACTCATTCGCTTACCAGTAAAAGCAGGTTTATCCGTATCACAACTTTCAGAGCAAGTGAAAGCGGCTCTTGTTGCTGCCGATGCTAAAGCTGAAGTGCGCCGAGTTGAATCCGTTGGCGCACAAGTGGGTGATGAGCTTTATGAAAATGGCGGCTTAGCACTATTTTTTGTTTGCTTGGGTATTATGCTCTACCTATGGTTGCGCTTTGAATGGCACTTTGCAGTGGCTGCCATTATTGCGAACATGCATGACGTGGTGATTATTTTAGGCTTTTTTGCATTCTTCCAGTGGGAATTTAACCTCACGGTGCTTGCCGCGATTTTAGCTGTCTTGGGTTACTCAGTGAATGAATCTGTAGTGGTATTTGATCGAGTACGTGAAAACTTTCGCAAAATGCGTAAAGCGGGCGTAGTAGAGGTGATTGATAACGCGATTACCCGCACCATGTCACGCACGGTGATTACCCACTTAATGACGCAAACCATGGTAGGCTCAATGCTGTTATTTGGTGGTGAGGTACTTCACAACTTTGCGTTAGCACTCACTATTGGCATTTTGTTTGGTATTTATTCTTCCGTATTGGTTGCCTGTCCAATCGCCATGTGGCTAGGCGTGAACCGCGCAAACTTAATTGGCGATGTAGAGAAAAAAGAAGGTGATAAAAAAGAGGCAAACGTGATTGTGGCTGAACCTCGCCCTTCAGATTTTAATTGAATGTAACACCCCTCCAATTAAAGAGCATGGGTTTGTGTATTACCCATGCTCTTGCATACATACTAGTGTCGCATATACACTGCTACTATCTCATTTGTTTCACTTGATCCATTGGACAATATTCCTATTTCATTGCAGTTAGGTGTGCTTGCACTATTGCTGCTTATATCAGGCTTTTTTTCTATCGCAGAAACGAGCTTGATGTCGCTTAATCGTTATCGCTTGCGCCATCTTGTTAAAGAGGGGCATCGTGGTGCGCGCCTTGCCAGTGTTTTACTTGCAAAAACAGATAAATTACTTGGTGTGATTTTACTATGCAATAACTTTGCTAATGCTGCTTCAGCAACGCTGGTCACTGTGATTGTGGTGGAGTTGTTTGGAGAGGGCGAATGGGCACTGATGCTAGGCACTTTGGCGGTGACTTTTGCTATTCTAGTGTTTAGTGAAATTTCACCCAAAGTGATTGCTGCGGCACATCCTGAAAAAATTGCGATGTTTTGCAGTTATATTCTCTACCCGCTACTCAAAGTGCTGTACCCTGCGGTTTGGTTTGTTAATTTATTTGTGGTTGGTTTACTACGCATGTTGGGTGTAAGGGTTAATTTTGAAGAATCGACACAATCGCTCACCATGGAGGAGCTGCGTAGTATTGTGACAGATGGCGGTAATTTTTTACCCAAAAAACACCGTGCAATTTTACTCAACTTATTTGATTTAGAAAAAATTAGTGTGGACGATGTAATGACTGCCCATACTATGGTTGAAAGTATTGATTTTGATGCGTCTCTTGAAGATATTTTGCAACATATTGCCAGTAGCCACCACACACGTCTGCCTGTGCGGCAAGGCGAGCATGAAGAAATTATTGGCATCTTGCATGTGCGTAAGGTCATTGGTCAGTTGCGTACCATGCAGCAAGAGCATGAGTTAGATAAAGAAAGCTTGCGCGAAATTATTGCTGAGCCTTATTTTATTCCGTCAGGTACGCCTTTGTTTACGCAAATTCAGCAGTTTCAAGAAAAGCAGCAACGTGTTGCGTTGGTGGTGGATGAGTACGGTGAGTTTAAAGGCTTGATTACGCTAGAGGATATTTTAGAGGAGGTGATTGGTGACTTCACTACGCAATCCCCCTCGCGCATCGGTAGTTATCGTCAAGAAACTGATGGTAGTTGGTTGGTTGATGGTAGCAGCTCCTTGCGGGACTTGAATAAAAAGCTTAGTTTGAATTTACCCTTAGATGGCCCAAGAACACTTAATGGCTTAATTCTTGAGCACTTTGAAGATATCCCTGAGCCTAATACCAGCTTTAAGGTTGGCACGCATGTGCTAGAGGTGATACAGACGCAAGATAGAATCGTGAAAAGCGTCAAAATATTTCCTTAAAATACTTCCTTAGTCTCTTTGTTGAAAATTCGAGTAAATTAAACTTGAAATTTTCTTAGTTTGGCTCAAAATAAACCCAAGATGGCAAATAAACCACAACACAGCGATACCGTACTTAAGCCTGAGCTACTAAAACCAAAGTTGCCGCCAATGTATAAGGTATTGCTTTTAAACGATGACTTTACCCCAATGGAGTTTGTGGTGGAGTGCTTGGAGCGTTTTTTTAATAAAAGCCGTGAACAAGCCACACAAATCATGCTCAAAGTACATACCGAAGGCGTAGGCGTTTGTGGCATTTATCCGCAAGACATTGCGGAAACTAAAATGCATCACGTATTAAATTTTGCGCAAGAATCACAGCACCCTTTGCAATGCATTATTGAGATAGCGTAAAAGTCAGTTAAAGAAAGTTAGGTAAAAGCATGATTGCGCAAGAATTAGAAGTAAGTTTACACATGGCCTTTATGGATGCCAGACAAAAGCGCCATGAACTCATTACCGTTGAACACTTATTGCTCGCGATGATAGATAACCCCACCGCGGCTGAAGTGTTGCGCGCTTGCGGTGCCAAGCTAGATGCGTTACGTGCAGAATTGCACCAGTATATTGAAGAGCACACTCCCACTGTGGGCGGGCAAGAAGATGTAGATACGCAGCCCACCCTTGGCTTTCAACGTGTGATTCAACGTGCCATGTTGCATGTGCAATCATCGGGTAAAAAAGAAGTCACAGGGGCGAATGTGCTTGTGGCAATTTATGGTGAAAAAGATTCGCACGCTGTGTTCTTTTTGCATCAACAAGGTATTACGCGTTTGGATATTGTAAACTTTATTTCGCACGGTGTGGCTAAAGTGAATGAAACAGCTAAGTCAGAAAGTGCAGACCCTGAAGCAAACACCGAAGCCGCGCCGAATGGCGCACTAGAAAACTATACCCTTAACCTCAATGCGCAAGTTGTGGCAGGTAAAATTGACCCGCTGATTGGTCGCGCCACCGAATTAGAACGCGTGGTACAAACCCTTTGTCGTCGCCGTAAAAACAATCCATTGCTGGTGGGAGAGGCTGGCGTGGGAAAAACTGCGATTGCAGAAGGCTTGGCACGTCGCATTGTTGAAAAAGACATCCCAGACGTATTGGCTAATGCGGTAGTTTATTCACTTGATATGGGCGCATTGCTCGCGGGAACGAAATATCGCGGTGACTTCGAGCAACGCCTCAAAGCGGTGATGAAGCAATTAGCTGAGCAGCCTGATGCTATTTTGTTTATTGATGAGATTCACACCTTGATTGGTGCGGGTTCAGCGAGCGGCGGCACACTTGATGCCAGCAATTTACTTAAACCTGCACTCTCAAACGGTACAATTAAATGCATAGGCGCAACGACATATCAAGAATATCGTGGTATTTTTGAAAAAGATCACGCGCTCTCTCGCCGTTTTCAAAAAGTGGATGTGGTTGAACCTAGTGTTGCCGAAACCATAGAAATTTTAAAAGGTTTAAAATCTCGTTTTGAAGCACACCATAGTGTGAAATACTCGGCTTCTGCACTTTCTACAGCGGCAGAGCTTTCAGCCAAGTATATCAATGACCGCCACCTGCCAGATAAAGCGATTGACGTGATAGACGAAGCAGGTGCTGCACAACGCATTTTGCCTAAATCAAAACAGAAAAAAGTCATCGGCAATAAAGAGATTGAAGACATTATCGCTAAAGTGGCGCGCATACCACCTAAAAACATTTCGGCAGATGATAGAAGCGCACTTAAAACCTTAGAACGCGATTTAAAAGCCGTGGTGTTTGGTCAAGATAAAGCGATTGAAGCACTGACATCAGCCGTTAAAATGGCGCGTAGCGGTTTAGGTCAAAGCAATAAACCAATAGGTAGCTTCTTGTTCAGCGGCCCAACGGGCGTGGGTAAAACTGAAGTCGCCAAGCAGCTTGCCTATATTATGGGCATTGAGTTGATTCGTTTTGATATGAGTGAATACATGGAGCGTCATGCGGTGAGCCGCTTAATTGGTGCGCCTCCTGGCTACGTGGGGTTTGAGCAAGGTGGCTTAATGACTGAGTCCATCACCAAACATCCTTATTGCGTATTGCTGTTAGATGAAATTGAAAAAGCGCACCCCGATATTTTCAACATTTTGTTGCAAGTCATGGATCACGGCACACTCACTGATAATAATGGTCGCAAAGCAGATTTTAAAAATGTCACTATTATCATGACCACCAATGCTGGTGCGGAAAACTTGTCTAAAACGAGTATGGGCTTTACAACAGCCAAACAAGCGGGCGATGAACAGGCTGATATTAAACGCTTATTTTCACCTGAGTTCCGTAACCGCTTGGATGCAACCGTGTCTTTCACCGCACTATCGCAAGACATTATCATCCGCGTTGTGGATAAATTCTTGATTCAGCTTGAAGACCAACTGCATGAGAAAAAAGTAGAAGCGACTTTCTCAGATAAGTTAAAAGCTTACTTAGGTAAAAAAGGTTTTGACCCGCTCATGGGTGCGCGCCCAATGGCAAGGTTGATTCAAGATACGATTCGCAAAGCTTTGGCGGATGAGCTGTTGTTTGGCAAGCTTGCCAATGGTGGTAGTGTGCATGTAGATATTGACGATAAAGATGAAGTGCAGCTGATTTTTGGCGAAAATAAACAGACCGATAGTCAGCAGCTTGCTACGGAATTTTCTTGAAAATTTAGTTGAGTAACTAACATCAATGCAGTTAGCAAAAGCACCTTTACCCTAACTGAATAGACCGCCAATCTAATCCATGTGATTGATTGGCGACACTAATCCAATCTGGTGCGCAGCCTAACACTTTGGCTAACGCTGTCTGAGCTAATTCTGGCGTGTTATTTTTAGCACTTAAATGTGCAGCTACAACATGCTGTAGTTGATGATGGTTAAGCTTTGATAACAGATGTGCAGAGCTTGAGTTTTCTAAATGCCCCCAATCTCCTCCAACGCGTTTTTTGAGTGCCCAACTATAAGGACCATTTTGCAACATGTTTGCATCATGATTGCATTCTAATACCAGCGCATGGCAATCTTTAAGGGTTGCCTCAATATGTGGTGTAATACGCCCAACATCGGTAAGAACGCCGAGTGAACATTGACCGTCAGAAAAGACACATTGAATAGGCTCGCGCGCATCGTGGGGCACGGGGTAAGGTTGAACCTCAATACCATCAATTGCAAAAGCGGCATGGCTATCAATCACATTAACCTGCAAATTATGCAGATTAGGTAAATAGCGCGATACCATTTTGAGTGTGCCATAAGTCAACCAAATAGGAATTTCATACTTGGCGGCAAATTTAAATGCACCGCCTGCATGGTCATCATGCTCGTGCGTAATGACTATGCCAGTTAAATCATGTGGGTTTAGATTCAAACGCGCTAACCGCAAGAGCGTTTCTTTAATGCTAAACCCGCAATCAAGCATTAAGCGTGTTTGGACAGATTCAACAATGAGCGCGTTGCCTGCACTGCCACTTCCAAGCGAAGCGAATCGCATCAGATTTATGCAAAAAGCTTATTTGAGTTGATCGTACATCAGCGCAATGATGCGGTTAGCGGTGGTTGTAGAAACTCGCGTTCCCTCTGTATCCACCACTGTCACAACGGTGGAGTTTTCTTTATCACCCTCAGCCACTTTGATGCGGTATTGCTTTTCTGGGTTTGTTTTTTGTTTATCATCAGTGCCCCAAAATTTTAGGCTTTCTAACATACTTTTTTCTTCTTTTTTAGACGTAGCTTCTTTTTTCGCGGCAGCTTCAGATTGCGTTTTGTCGTCATCTCCCCAGAATTTCAAGCTATCAATTAAGCCTTTCTTTTTCTTAGGGCTGTCATCAATGTCAACATCAGCATAACGCACAAAGAATAAGCCTTTTGAGCGGTCTTTATCTTCAATGACAAAGCCAACTCTATCTAAAGCTAAGCCAACACGTCGCCATGCTCGGTCAAATGGGTCGTTTAATAGCAAGCGTGCGCTACCATCAGGTTCTTTAACCACCTCAGCACGCTTAATACTCACAGCATCGGCTAAGATCGATTTTGATTTTTGCTCTTCAACGCCTAATTTCACCATGAGGCGGCGTAATAATTCAGCATCAAGCTCAGCATCGTTGGCATCAACATTAGTTTTGATTTTAGATTCTAATTTGTAGCCAGTGTCCACTTCACCCAACTGGGTTTTAATAACATTTTTACCATCGTCAGGTGCGCCCGTTACAGAGCGATGCGTCATGTAAATTTCGGTAGTATTCGGCTCGTTGCCACGGTCTAAGCGGGTGCGAAATTTTTTCTTATCTGCAAAGCCAGAAAGCTTGTCTAGCCATTTATCAAATTTATCTAGCGTACCTGCTTTGTCGTCTTTTTTAATCGCATCTGAATCTATCCATTCAGTTTCCATCACGCCAAGCTGTGGGTTTTCAACCCGCACAGCAAATCCCATATCTGTCCAAAAATCACGAATCACAGGCCATATTTTTTCTGCAGGGGCGTTGACTACTAACCAGCGTTGCGCACCTGATTTTTCTAAGCGAACACCTTCAGGCGTTTGGAGTACTTTTTCAGTACCATCTGATCCATCTTGTGCTTGGTTGTAAGTTGAATAACTGGTGCTACCAGGAATAGAGTAGGTTTCACTAACAGGGCTAGCCGTTAAATCTGGGGGTACTTCAAGCGGGCGAGATCTGCCAGCTCCTTTGTAATCAGATTTGTTATCAATAAATGGAATTGAATCACAAGCCGTTAAACTAGATAATGTAAGCAGGGTTAATATCAGTGCTGTACTTTTTTTGATACGCACTCTCTCGCCGTTAATGTGGTTCATGCAAATCCTTTTAACATTCTTTGTTTAGCTATTAAAGCCAATAAATTTTATAAAATCTGGGCTGGCACACATGCTTGACGCAATGTTTCATGATGCTGTGTTGATAGCTTCAGCATAGGCAAGCGTATGCCTGATTGAATAAAGCCCATTTCACCCAACACCCATTTCACTGGAATTGGATTAGCCTCAACAAATAGTTTTTGATGGAGTGCAAATAATCGTGCATTGATGTTACGCGCAACTATTGCATCGCCAGCCATTGCTGAGACACACATTTCATGCATAAGTTTTGGTGCCACGTTGGCAGTAACAGAAATCACGCCATGACCACCTAATAGCATTAGTGAAAGTGAGGTGGCATCATCTCCGCTATAAATGGCAAAGTCTTTTGGTGCACGTAACAATAAATCTGTGCCGCGCTCAATGCCGCCTGTTGCATCTTTAATGCCAACGATATTAGCGTGTTGCGCTAAACGTAGTACCGTATCGTTGCTGATGTCGCAACCTGTACGCCCAGGTACGTTATATAAAATTTGTGGAATACCAACGGCATTAGCAACCGCAGTAAAATGTTGGTACAAACCCTCTTGCGTTGGCTTGTTGTAATAAGGTGCAACTAACAGACACGCATCTGCGCCTAAGTCTTTTGCTTTTTGCGTCAAAATAATGGCTTCTTTAGTGGAGTTAGCCCCTGTGCCAGCAATCACAGGAATGCGCCCATTCACTTGATTGACAGTCGTTTGAATTAACAAACAATGCTCATCAAAATCTACCGTTGGCGACTCTCCTGTAGTGCCTACAATCACGATGCCATCTGTCCCTTGATCAATGTGAAACTCAATCAAATGATTTAAAGCGGGAATATCTAAACGCCCATCTTCAAACATGGGAGTAACAATTGCAACTAAACTACCTTGTAACATAGCTAACCTAACGCATTCATAATGTTGTATTTTAACCCGAATGCATCATAAATTGTAATGCCTGTATTTTTCAGATTTAAAGTAAGCACTTAATTACGTGTTTTTTAACTTAGAAGCCAATAGATTTGCTAGATTGATGCGACAAGCAGGTACATCCTGCCGAATTTACGTTAGCACTCAGTCAAAAAACTTTCATTTTAGTTTCATCAATCGTTTACATTGCAATGACAAGCTGACTCCAGTTTTAACCAAATTGGAGGTGATAAATGGCATTTAATATGGGTTTGTACTTGCACCATATGCATCGGTTAGACAGTAATATGTGTGTGGCGGTGAACCATACCAGCCGATACAAATTGATTCGTGAAAGTTTTAAGCTTGTGAGTCGTTTGGGAGATGGCGTTTTTTGGTATGTGTTAATGGTAGCAATATTGTTGCTGAATGGTCGTGATGGCTTAACTCCTGTGTTGCACATGGTACTTGCGGCTGCTTCTGGCACAGTGCTTTATAAGTGGTTAAAAGGTAAAACTTTAAGACCTCGCCCGTACGAGGTGCGTCAAGAAATTAAACTGGGTTGTGCGCCATTAGACAAGTTTAGTTTCCCTTCTGGGCATACATTACATGCGGTGATTTTTAGTATTGTGGCATTAAGCTACTACCCGCAGCTGTTTATTATATTGGTGCCATTTAGTAGCATGGTAGCACTATCGCGCGTGGTACTTGGCCTGCATTACCCAAGCGATGTGTTAGCGGGTGCGCTTATTGGTGTGTTGATTGCTGCGCTGTCTTTGCTAGTAGTTTAGCCAGTTTTCTCGTATTAGTACTCAGATTCAATTTTGCTAGAAAAATATTGAATTGGTTTGGGATGTAGGCACTGTAGGTGATTTAGGCATTTTTTACGCCATTTATCTAGTTGTTCTATGCTCATACTTTTTTGTTCTGGCTCAAATAAAGGTTGGTTTCCGTCCAGTGCTTTACCAATATCAGCGAGTGCGAGTTGCGTTTTTGCAGTGTAATATACAAAGTGCTTGCTAATGCGTGCATCTAACATACGTGCCATGCTGTAAATTACATGCGGCACCTTAATTATCCTTAGCAAACCGTCACCTAGTGCTAGGCGTTTTAATGCGCGACTTGTTTCGTTCTCAGAGCATCTAAAGTGAGGGGAAATAAATCTGGAAATGAGCACATGATGCTCCAAAAGTAAACGTTTGGGAGAGGTGTCTAAAAGTGGTGCTAGGTGTGCATCCATCGCCCACTCGCAAGTAATGTGGGTAAATAGGTTGCCTTTTAACCACATGGCTTCATGTGCTGGGACAAAATGGTGGTGCGCAATCACATCAATATACAAGTGGCTTGCGTAGCCAATTGCAATGGCAGTTTCTTGGTCTGTTTGTGCTACTTTGAGTAAATGGTGGCTATTTTCCCATAAATGCGTATGACGATAATGATGACTGATAATCGCAAGATCAGGTAAACATGCGCCAGCCAAAACCAAATCAGGAAAGCTTTGAATGGCTCTTTGCAATTTGGGATCAAGTAAGGGCATCGCCCACAGCAACGATTGTGCAAAATAAAGGTGTGTGACCAAGCCCCACGCATTAGCATCTGCCGAATACAAACAACATGGTAGCCACCAATAAAGCGTTTTAAGCCACTTTGAGTTACATGTAAGCATGTACGCGACTTTGCCTACCATACATTAAAAATAAATGACGATGTCGTGATGTTTTAATGACGATATATCAAGCTAAAGAACACCACGATATATGTTTATCTTATTCATTAAGTTGTCATAAATGGTGATTATATTTTAAGCATCTTATGAATTGATTAAGTTTTTAAAGGCCTAGTTTCATGAAAATACTATTTATATCAGATGTTTATTTTCCACGTATCAATGGCGTTTCGACTTCAATTAGAACTTTTATTGAGCAAATGCAACGTTTAGGACACGAAGTACATTTAATTGCCCCTGATTATGGTGTTTCAACGCAAGATGAAGCTTGGATTAAGCGTATTCCTGCGCATAGCATTTATTTTGATCCTGAAGATAAACTCATGAAGTATGGCGAGGCATTGAAATGTTTGCCAGCATTACGCGAGGTTGCTTACGATGTAGTGCATGTGCATACGCCGTTTGTTGCCCATTATTTAGGGTTAAAACTAGCGCGAGAACTCAATGTACCTTGTGTGGAAACGTATCACACGTTTTTTGAAGATTATTTGCATCACTATTTGCCATGGATTCCTAAACTGCTTGCGCGTGGTATGGCACGCATGATTTCAACACGTCAATGTAATGCGATAGATGCGATAGTCGCACCATCAAAACCCATGTTAGATGTATTGCGTGGCTATGGTGTGAAAGTTGGTGCAGAAGTGATTCCAACAGGCTTGCAAGACAATAGCTTTAAAGAAATTGATGGAAAAGCGTTTCGAGCTGTTTACGGTATTGACTTAGATCGCCCTATGTTGCTGTATGTAGGTCGAGTCGCATTTGAGAAAAATATTGAATTCTTGTTAGAAATGACAAAGCTGCTAGTTAAAACATGCCCAAAAGTATTGATGGTTATCACGGGGCAAGGTCCTGCTGAGAATAGCTTGCACAAGCTTACTAAAAAATTAGGTATAGAAAATAACGTCAAATTTATTGGATACCTTGATCGAAATACAGAGCTTAATGCTTGTTACCAAGCCGCTGATGTGTTTGTATTTGCCTCAAAAAGTGAAACACAAGGGCTAGTGTTGCTGGAGGCGATGGCGCAAGCTACCCCTGTTGTGGCAATTGCAGAGTTAGGCACAGCATCTATCTTGGTAGAAGGTCAAGGCGCATTGATTGCCCCTGATGATACTAATGTGTTTGCTCAAAAAGTGCAGCATTTGCTTATTCATCATCAAGAGCGTTTTGAGTTAGGGCGCAAGGCAAAAGCCTACGTGTTATCAAAGTGGACTGCGAAGTTGCAAGCTGAACGCATGGTACAGTTTTATGTCGATTTGACTTGGCAGGCAAACCAATTAAAGCAAAATAGAAAAACGGTCAAACAAGAAGTTGCTGTTGGCGGTTACTTTTAATATAGGCTGCTAGTGCGCTAACGTTCTCGCCATCACCCAGCATTCTACGTGTGCCGCACCGTTTTGTTTGAGTGTTTTAGCGAGTTCATTTAAGCTGGCTCCTGTGGTCATCACATCATCAATAATGGCGACCCTAAGCCCTTGCAAGCTTTGTTTGCATTCAAATACGCCTTTGATATTTTTAATGCGTTCTTTCAGTGGCAGGCTGGCTTGGGGCGGCGTGTAGCGGGTGCGCTGGCAGCTTGTGTAATCAAGGGGAATTTGTAATTGCTTGCTCACGAGCCTTGCGATTTCAAGTGCTTGGTTAAAGCCGCGTTCTTTGATCCTTGTGGCGTGCATTGGCATGGGGATAATACGGTCAATCTTGTGGTGGCTTGCGTAGGCTTTTTGGCAAAGTAGTGTGGCAAAAGTATTGGCTAAGTAAAGCTCTTCATTGTACTTATAGTGCTGCAGTAGCTTGTCGAGAGGGTAATCGTATGTAAACACTGCCTGCGTTGCATCAAAGTTTGGGGGTGTTTTTATGCAATGGCCACAAAGCGAGCCATTGCTGGGCAACCCGCATTGCGGACATTGTGGGGCGATATGCCAAGGCAAGTCATCAAGGCAGGGTGCGCAGATGCCTAACGCATCGCCTTCATGGCTCGCACATAATGTGCAAATTTGCTTAAATTTTAATCTGTTGTTCAAAGTTTGCAGGCGGTTTTGTTGACAAGGTATAATCTCACCTAAATTCTATCTCAATTTCAGCGATTGCTCATGTGGCTGAAAATTAAAGGAAACGCAAATGCTTGAAACTACTACCACGCCGTGCGCTGCACCCTCAACCGTTGAGGCTGTTATCAATACTGATAGTTTAACTGCGGGTTTGAAATCTTCATGCCATGCGCATGAAGAAAAAACCGTGAATCGCTGGACGGTTGATGAGATAGTTGCGCTGTACGAATTGCCTTTTAGTGATTTGATGTACCGTGCGCAAACCGTGCATCGCGAACATTTTGACCCAAACGCCGTGCAAGTCAGCACTTTGCTTTCGATTAAAACGGGCGGCTGTTCAGAAGACTGTGGCTATTGCCCACAAGCAGCGCGTTACCATACCGAGGTGGAAAATGAACCCTTAATGGCGCTAGATGACGTGGTGAAAGCCGCGCAAGAAGCAAAAGACAATGGCGCAAGCCGTTTTTGCATGGGTGCCGCTTGGCGCGGCCCAAAACAGCGCGATTTAGAACCTGTGCTTAAAATGATTGCTGAAGTCAAAGCCATGGGTTTAGAAACCTGCGCCACGTTGGGCATGTTAAAAGAAGGTCAAGCCGAACAATTAAAAGAAGCTGGGCTAGACTACTACAACCATAATTTAGATACTGCCCCTGAATTTTATGGGGAAGTGATTACCACGCGCACCTATCAAGACCGCCTAGAAACCTTAGCCCGCGTGCGTAGCCAAGATATTCACGTGTGTAGCGGCGGCATTATCGGCATGGGTGAATCGCGCAACCAGCGCGCGGGTTTATTGGCACAATTAGCCAATATGGAACAGCCCCCAGAGAGCGTGCCCATTAACTTGCTTACCCAAGTAGAAGGTACGCCCTTACATGGCACGGAAGCATTAGACCCACTTGAGTTTGTACGTACCATTGCCGCAGCACGCATTACCATGCCAACGAGCTATGTGCGTTTATCTGCTGGGCGCCAGAGTATGAGTGAGGGGATTCAGGCTATGTGCTTTTTAGCGGGTGCGAATAGTATTTTTTATGGTGAAAAATTACTGACGACGGGTAACCCTGAGGCCGATAGCGATAAAAAATTGTTTGCCAAACTTGGTATCAATAAAATTTAAGTGCGTGGCATGTTAGCTTCTTTACAAAAAGAACTAGAACAACGCAAAGCAGATGGCTTATTGCGTCAGCGGCGCCTCTTGGATTCGCCACAGGCGGAGCATATTGTGGCGAATCAGACGCCATTTCTGTCATTTTGTAGTAATGATTATTTAGGCTTAGCCAATCACCCCAAGCTGATTGCGGCGATGCAGCAGGCTGCGGGGGCGTCTGGTGTGGGCAGTGGCGCATCGGGCTTAGTGACTGGGCATCATCGCTATCATGATGATCTAGAAAAGCAATTGGCCAAGTTTGTGGGCTTGCCCGCGGCTTTATTGTTTTCAACAGGGTATATGGCTAATATTGGCGTGCTTGGTGCACTGGTTGGCAGAGGGGACGCGATTTTTGCAGATAAACTCAACCATGCTTGCCTGAATGATGGCGGCTATTATTCACTGGCAGAATTTCACCGCTTTGCCCATAACGATGTCGCCGCGCTTGAAAAATTACTGCAAGCCAGTACTGCCAAACATAAGCTGATTGCGGCAGATGCGGTATTTAGTATGGATGGAGATATTGCGCCTATCCCTGAATATTTAGCGCTTTGTGAACAGTACGATGCTTATTTATACATTGACGATGCGCATGGTTTTGGCGTGCTGGGTGCGCATGGTAAAGGCAGTTTGAGCCATTTTAATGTGCGCTCGCCGCGTATTATCATGATGGCCACTTTGGGCAAAGCGGCTGGGGTGGCGGGCGCTTTTGTGGCGGGTGAGCCAGTGGTGATTGATTATTTGATTCAAAAAGCTAAAAGTTATGTGTACTCAACCCCTGCACCCCCTGCGCTTTCTGCTACTTTATCAGAATCGGTCAGGTTAATTGAAGCGGGTGATGATTTACGTGCCAATTTGTTTGAAATGGTCACTTACTTAAAAACGCATTTAAAGCTAGAGAAATGGCAGCTATTGCCTTCGCAAACCTCCATACAGCCATTGATAGTGGGGGATAACAAAGCCGCACTTGCACTGAGTGAGTATCTGCAAACACAGGGTATTTTAGTGCCAGCGATTCGTCCGCCCACGGTGCCTACTGGTACTGCAAGGTTGCGTATTTCACTCTCGGCTGCGCATTGCCTAAAAGATGTGCAACAATTGGTGGCAGCCATTCACCAAGCTGAAAAGGTGCTTTTATGAACATCACGGCCAATCACATTCATATCGAAACCATCGGCACGGGGCCTAACTTGGTGTTGATTCATGGCTGGGGCATGAGCGGCGCCGTGTGGCAACCTCTGGTTAAAAAACTCAGCAAAATTTTTACTTTGCATATGGTAGATTTACCAGGCATGGGCTTAAGCCGCCCCATTGAGCCTTATCACCTCCATGCCTTAGCAGAAAAAGTGGCTGAAAGATTACCTGCACAAGCGGATATTGTCGGCTGGTCTTTAGGCGCGCAAGTGGCTATGCGTATTGCGCTTGATTACCCCGATTTAGTGCGCCGCCTCGTGCTGGTGGGCGCAACGCCTTGCTTTGTGAATAAAAGTTTTGATCAAGAAAGTGTGGAGTATAAATCCACGTGGGATATTGGCATCGAACCAGAAGTATTTGGCAATTTTGCAGATAATGTGAATGAGGATTATTTTAAGACCATGGGGCAGTTTTTAACTTTGCAGTGCATGGGTGCGGATGATGCACGCAGCACGGTGAAGTTATTACGCAATAAGTTTGCAGAGCGCCCAGCACCCACCTCACAAACCTTATACCGCGCACTTAATATTCTGCTAGAAACTGATTTACGTGCCGAAATTGAACGTTTACGCAAACCCACTTTGCTGGTGCATGGCGATCGAGATACCCTAGCCCCCGTACAAGCCGCACATTGGATGATGAAAACATTGCCAGTGGGGTTCTTGCGGGTGATGTCTGGTGCTTCTCATGCGCCTTTTTTATCGCATCAAGCGCAATTTATTGAGGCGATTGTGCAGTTTTTAGAGCCTCCCGCAGCGGTTTGAATCATGGTTGACGATAGCTATCGCATTGATAAAGCCCGTGCGCGCGCCTCGTTTGGGCGCGCAGCAGATACCTACGATGCCGCGGCCATTTTGCAAAAAGCGGTGCGTGAAGAAATGCTCAGCCGCCTTGATTTGGTCAAACTAACCCCCGCGGTGATTTTGGATGCTGGCTGTGGCACTGGCCTTGCAAGCCATGCTTTGCAAAAGCGCTATGCGCAATCGCAAGTGATATCGCTCGATTTTGCTTACCCCATGCTACAAAAAACACGCCAAACCGCCAACGTGGGTGTGTTACAGCAGTTAAAACTGCTACTTAAGGGGCAATCGCAAAATTTGCTCTGTGCAGATATTGAAGCGCTCCCCCTAGCCAGCGCCAGTACAGGCTTGGTTTGGTCAAACCTTGCGATTCAATGGTGTAATGATTTAGATGCTGCTCTGCAAGAATTTCACCGTGTATTGCAACCTGAAGGCTTGCTCATGTTTAGCACTTTTGGCCCTGATACCTTGCGCGAGTTAAGGGTTGCTACCAGTGCCGCGAATGGCGAACATTACACCAGTATCAGCCGCTTTATTGATATGCATGATATTGGTGATGCCATGGTGCGCGCGGGCTTCAGCGCGCCTGTGTTAGATGTTGAAAGATTCACCCTCACTTACGATGACGTAAAAAGTGTGATGCGCGATTTAAAAAGCATTGGCGCCCACAATGCAACGGATGGTCGCGCGCGTGGCTTACTCGGGCGTGGCTTCTTTGAAAAACTCTGCGCAAGTTACGAGCAGTTCCGCCAACATGGCAAACTCCCCGCCACATTTGAGGTGGTGTATGGGCACGCATGGCGAGGAAAAGATAAACCGCAATTGGAAGAGGGCGTGTCGCCGATTCACTTTAAGCCTAGAGGGTGATGTGATGTCGGAGCGCAATTCATTGCGCGAAGATAAAGCGAATTCGTCATACCAGCGTAGGCTGGTATCCAGTCGAGGTGAAACTACAGAGAGTTTGTTTGATGCTTAAACGGTGAGTTTCAATTTTTTAACACCATGATTGAATGATGAATTTGTATTGACTTAATAATGAAAGAAACATTCCCAGTATTGAGACTTGTCTGGATACCAGCCTACGCTGGTATGACGATTTTAAAAGATAACTAGCGTAAATGAAACAATCTTACTTTGTGATTGGCACCGATACCAACGTAGGCAAAACCTATGTGGCAAGTGCGCTCATTCAGCACTTTGTGGATGCAGGGCATCAAACCATTGGCATGAAGCCTATTGCTTCAGGCTGCGAGCAAAATGCACAAGGTGTATTGGTGAATGAAGATGTACTAGCACTTTCTGTCGTAAGCAATGTGCAAGCCCCGCTAGATTTAATCAACCCTTATCGGTTTGCACCTGCAATTGCGCCGCATATTGCTGCTGAACAGGCTGGGGTCAGCATACAAAGTGATGTTATATTGCAAGCCTACCAACAGCTTAGCACGATGGCGGATGTGGTGATTGTAGAAGGCGCAGGTGGCTTTTTGGTGCCTATCAATGCGCGTGAAACGCTAGCCGATGTGGCGACACAATTAAACTTACCGATTATTTTAGTGGTGGGGATGCGTTTAGGGTGTATCAATCATGCGCTTCTTACTGTAGAAGCCATGCAAGCCTGCGGGCTTACATTGGCAGGCTGGGTAGCCAATCAAATAGACCCAGATATGACGATGTTTGAAGAAAACTTAGCAAGCTTGCAGCAACGCATCACAGCTCCTTGCTTGAGTGTAGTGCACTGGCAAGGGGCTGTGAGTTTTGATTTACTGCGCTAACTCAGCCGCTTCCACCACCACTTTGTAAAGTTGCACTTCTTGCGGTGTTTTAATGCGCTCACCTACGGCTACTTGATTGCGCTTGCCAGCTGCTACGCCGCGAATTAACAAGGGCTGGCTTTGCCCAATTGCGCGACCAGTTTTTGCGTCATATTTCACTACACGTACTTGCACACGAGCAATGGCGAGCGAGGTGTCATTTTGAACCACTGCAAATAAATTGCCTGCATTATCGGCTTGCGCCCCCGCTTGAATATACTTGGCTGGGTTGCGTGGTAGATCAAGGCGTACTGATCTTGCTACAGCATCTTTACCAATATCAGAATTTGAGCTGGCTGCCACTTGGTAGTGTTGCAGGGCTAAGTCTGTTTGACCACGTTCTTCCGCAATTTGACCAAGTAGCGCATGGCCTGGTGCCGTAGGTAGTAATTCATTCGCACGTTTAAGGTAAGGTTCAGCTTCTGCTTTTTTACCCATGTTAAATAGCGCAATACCGCTTTGTACATGCGGTTTAAAGTAGTCGGGCTGCATTTTGATGGCTTTGTCATAAAATGTGAGAGCCTCTTGCGGTTTTTTCTGCGTGAGTGCAATGTCACCTAACAGTTCTTGAAAACGTGCTTCACGTGGCTCACCCGCAATAGCTTGATTCACTAAAGTTTTGGCTTTGTCGATATTTTTTTCACTGAGAGCTTTTACTGCTTCATCATAAGCTTTGTATGCGCCTTGCGTGGCTTTTAATTTAGCGGTTTTTTTTGCATAAATTTCTTTACCCCATTCGCCACCCGCGCCTAGCTTTGCTAACGTGGTTTTATTTGCGGCTACGCGTTCAGGTGAAGGTGGGTGGCTGGCAAACAAGCCTTCTAGCCAGTTACTTTTGCGCTCTGCACTCAAGCGCACAAAAGTTTCTTGCAAAGTCACGGCAGCCGCAGGGTCATACCCCGCTTTTTTCATGTATTGCATACCGTAAAGGTCAGATTCACTTTCAGCATCGCGCCCATATTTACTCATGGTGAGTTGCGCACCCAATTGCGCTCCGCCCACAATTAAATTTGAATAATCAGTGTTTTGTGCACCAATACCTACCGCAATCATAGCACCTTGCATAAAAATACCGCGTTCCATACTTTTAGCACCATGGCGGGCTGCAGCGTGTATCATTTCATGTCCCATCACTGCGGCTAATTCCGCTTCACTATTGAGCTCATAAAGTAAGCCGCGATTAAAGGCAATTTTACCGCCAGGCATTGCCCAAGCGTTTGGCACGGAATCGTTAAGTACTACATACTCATAAGGTAATTTACGGTCAGAAACGGCGGCTAATTTATCCCCCACACTTTTGACATAAGCGGTGAGCTCTGGGTCAATAATGTAATCACCGCCTTGCGATTGTCGCGCAGGGGAGTAGTTTTGTTGCCCAATGGCGATTTCTTTTGCTTCAGAGACCAATTGAATCTCTCGTTTTTTGGTGACAGGGTTAGTGCCACAGCCACTTTGCGGCAGTGCAATTACACAAGCGAGAAAGAGAGAAATGAGGTGGTGTTGATAATTTTTCATAGTAATCACTTTTATTGATTTAACAAAAGCATAACGCAAAAGATATGTTTTGCTAATGGAGGCGTGCTAATTTAACGTAAACCCCTGTAAATTTGTTGACTAAAAAATAAAAAAATTGTGCAGAAGCAACGCTTGAGTTAGTACAGTTGATGTAACTTGATATAATCAATCACACTATCTGGCATTAAATAGCGGATAGTGTTTTTTTGTTGCAGTGCGTGACGGATTGCCGTGGATGAAATTGCCAATACAGTGATTTGGCGCATTGTAATTAAGCCAGCAGGCGCGTCATGTAACTCATCGCGATGTTCGGCATAGTGGTTGTGTAAAAAGGTTTCTAGGTTTTTAGAGAGTTTGTGCCCCTCTACATTAGTTTGCGGTCTTGGCACAAGTGCAATATGGCAAAGCTGAATAATCTCTTGCCAGCGATGCCAAGTGTCAAATTTGGTGAATGCATCACTGCCCATGAATAAGGTGATGCTTGCCTCATGCCCCAAGTCTTCACGTAGGCTTTGTAAGGTGTCTAAGGTGTAAGAAGCACCGCTTCTATGTAGCTCGCGTGTATCTAACTTAAATAAAGGATTGCTTTCAATCGCTAATTGCACCATTGCAGCACGATGTTGTGCGCTGACTGAGGGCGTATTTTTGTGAGGTGGATTAGATGCTGGAATAAATCGCACTTCGTTTAAGGCAAGGTCTTCTGCAAGCTCTTGCGCCATGCGTAAATGCCCAAAATGAATGGGATTGAAAGTGCCCCCTAAAATACCGATACTTTTGCTCATTTGTGTTTTTTACGGTAGTAAAACAAAACAACTAGTCCCGCGACATTAGGTAGCCAAATATACCAATGCGACCATGGAATACCATCTAACTTAAAATCAGACAGCGGCCAAAAAATTGGTGTAGCAAAGTATTTGAGTGAATGAAATGGAAAGTCTAATACGATATGAAAAGGCCATGCCAACATAGCAAAGGCAATGGGTTTGTGCCATAGCGCAACAAGCCCAACAGCCGATAAACTTATCACAAAGCTATGCCCAAATGCGTAACTTGTGAATAGCCACGCGGGAAGGGCATTGAGTGGCGGTGGACCAGGGTGCCATGTGCCTTGCGCAATTTGCAACACCATATACGCACCAAATGAAATTAAATCTGGCATTGCTCCAAACAATATCGCAATGGCGGCATAGCGTTTATAGCCAAATAGTCCGTAACCCCAAAGCGTGTGGCTAAGCGTATCCATTAAGCGCGAACGTGACCATCACCCAGCACCACATATTTCAGTGAGGTTAAGCCTTCTAAACCCACGGGGCCGCGCGCGTGGAGTTTGTCCGTTGAGATGCCAATTTCAGCCCCCAAGCCATATTCAAAGCCATCCGCAAAACGGGTGGAAGCATTCACCATTACGCTGCTTGAATCTACTTCACGTAAGAATCGGCGCGCTTTGGTATAGTTTTCTGTCACAATCGCTTCGGTGTGTTGGCTTGAGTGTTGGTTAATATGCGCAATGGCCTCATCTAAACCGCTCACGACTTTGCACGAAATAATCGCTGCCAAATATTCAGTGTAAAAATCTTCTTCAGTCGCAGGCTTTGCTTGCTTCAACAGCGCACAGGTCTCTGCACAGCCGCGAATTTCAATGCCGTGTTTAGTCAACATGTCAGCCAGTTTTGGCAACATTTCATTCGCCACTGAACGCGCAATCAATAAAGATTCTGCCGTGTTGCAAGTGCCAAGGCGTTGTGTTTTGCTGTTTTCTAAAATCCGTAACGCCTTGTCAAAGTCCGCATCATCATCCACATACACATGGCAGTTACCATCCAAATGCTTGATGACAGGAATGCGTGCGTCATTAGAAATGCGCTCAATCAAGCCTTTGCCGCCGCGTGGCACAATCACATCCACATATTGTTTCATGGTGATGAGTTCGCCCACTGCCGCACGGTCTGTTGTTTCCACCACTTGCACGGCAGATTTTGGCAAGCCTGCTGCTTGTAAGCCTTCATGCACCAGTTTAGCTAAGACTTGGTTGCAATGAATCGCCTCAGAGCCACCACGCAAAATCGCCGCATTGCCTGATTTAATGCAAAGTCCAGCGGCATCTACTGTCACGTTAGGACGTGCTTCGTAAATGATACCAATCACGCCAAGTGGCACGCGCATCTTGCCGATTTGAATGCCGCTTGGCATGTATTTAAAGCCCGACATCTCGCCAATTGGGTCAGCCAAACTGGCAATTTGGGTTAAGCCTTCAGCCATGCCAGCGATAGATTTTTCGCTAATTGCCAAACGGTCAAGCATGGCAGGCTCTAAGCCATTGGCGCGTGCGGCATCTAAATCTAGTTGATTGGCAGAAAGTAGGACTGCTTTTTCACGCAAAATTGCCCTGGCAATTGCGTTTAAGGCATTATTTTTTTGTATTGTATCGGCACTTGCCATCTCGCGAGAAGCTTTGCGGGCTTCAATGCCAATGTTTTGCATGTATTGTTGAATGTTCATCATACTTATTCGGGGGTAAAAAGCTAAAAAGAATATAAACGCATTGCGTTGATTTGAGTGTAATACTATCACAAGCTTGTGGTACGATTGCTTGAAAAGCGATGAAACAATGTCGCACACTGATTTATATTTGTTTAAATCACAGGTATGATACGAAACATGAGTGAATCCAAACCACAATTTTCAAACAGAAAAACTGACCATCAAACTTTAAGGGCGCGCGGAATTTATTTACTGCCAAACTTATTCACCTCTGCTGCTTTATTTGCGGGCTTTTATGCCATTGTACAAGCGATGAATGGCAGATTTGAATTTGCAGCCATTGCGATTTTTATTGCGATGGTGATGGATGGCTTAGATGGCCGAGTTGCCCGTATGACCAATACGCAAAGCGCGTTTGGGGCAGAGTATGATAGCTTATCTGATATGGTGTCATTTGGCGTTGCACCAGCACTTATTTTATACGTTTGGGCACTTAAACCATTAGGTAAATTAGGTTGGATTGCAGCTTTTATTTACTGTGCTTGTGCTGCTTTGCGTTTAGCACGCTTTAACACCAAGCTTGATGACGATACGCAAGATAAACGCTACTTCCAAGGTTTACCTAGCCCTGCTGCAGCTGCATTATTGGCTGGATTCGTATGGGTTTCTTATGAGTACGGCGTAAGTGGGCGAGATGTTTTTTTTGGCGTACTCAAAATGAAATGGATGGCGTGGGCACTTACGGTATTTGCAGGTGTATCCATGGTGAGCGATTTACGTTATTACAGCGGCAAAGAAATTAACTTAAGAGACAGTGTGCCATTTTTTGTGATGCTAGGCATTGTGCTAGCGTTTGTGTTGATTTCTTATAGCCCGCCAGAAGTATTGTTTTTTGTGATGGTGGTATATGCGCTTTCAGGGTATGTCATGTGGGTGCGTAGAAGGCTAGGCTCAGGCAAGAGTTAGTTGATAGCGTTGATTTTTTCTGTATGTTCTTAATTAAGTAAATCAAATGGTTAAGCACTTGCGAACTTGGCTAAAAAACATTATATTTCTATTACTATGTTAAACACTCCTTTTTCTGATGTTTTTTATGTGCTTGCTGTGGTTGCAA
>JABFSF010000141.1 GCA_013140755.1 Methylotenera sp.
CACCTTAGCTATTGACTATAATCATTTTTTTAAATTATAGTGAGGGCATGAATGAAGACTTAAAAGTGCTAGAAGAAAAACTTTCACGCTTAATTTCGCTATGTGGCGAGTTGCGCCAAGAAAATGCGCAGTTGCGTCTTGATTTAAAAGCCATGGCATCGGACACGGCTTTGTTAAAAGCAAATATGGCACAGGCAAGCACGCGCATTGAAGCGTTAATGGAGACGCTAGAATAAAATGAGTGAAAATAAAAGCGTAGATGTCAACATTATGGGGCGCGAGTTCACCGTTGCTTGCACCGATGAAGAACGCCCCAGCTTAATTAATGCAGTAAATTTTTTAGATAAAAAAATGCGTGATATTCGTGATGGTGGAAAAATTGTTGGCGTAGAGCGCATCGCGATTATGGCAGCACTTAACTTATCGCATGAGTTGCTGAGCACCAAAAACGGTAACGTAGATGTAGGTGACATCAAGCGCAGAATCACGCAGATGCAAGACCAAATAGACCAAGCGTGTAACCCACAAACCCTATTTTAAAAAAAGCATTTCTTTTCAACACAGAGATTAACTTACGCAATATTTAGCGTAAAATTGAATCTTGTTCTCTGCGGTGTGGTTTAGGCTAATAATTCCTTGAACTAGTTTATAGCATCGGTTTTAGTTATTCGAGTTGCTGTGCGCGCGTCACTTTGCTGATGTACCTAATGCGCTCTAGGCTATTACCACTTGAGCCTTTTTGGTTCAGGATGCTGGTCTAGGCTTATCCGTGGAGAACTTCAATTTTAGGGCACTTCTATAGATACAATTTTTGTTATTATACGGCGTTGCTCATAAAAAAATAATTCCTTATATATCAAACACATGTCGCGTCACTATTTTTAATCGCGCCTTGTTTAATTTAGAAAATGATATTTATAGAGGCACCTTTAAGAGTTAAACCATGCGCTATTGGCTAATGAAATCTGAACCTTCAGATGTTTCTATTGATGACCTCGCTACTATGCCCAATCAAACGGTAGATTGGTATGGTGTGCGCAATTACCAAGCACGTAATTTTATGCGCGACCAAATGAGTGTTGGCGATGGTGTGCTGTTTTACCATTCTAATTGTGATGTGCCAGGCATTGCGGGCATTGCCCAAGTGAGTTCGCATGCTTATCCAGACCGCTTGCAGTTTATTAAAGGGCACAAATACTTTGATGAAAAATCTACCCCTGAAACCCCGCGCTGGGTGAATGTGGATGTAAAGCTGGTGCGTAAAACTAGGCTTTTGAGCTTAAAAGAACTGCGTGAAACCCCCGCATTGTCTAATTTGCGTATTTTGCAACGTGGCAATCGCCTGTCCATTACCCCTGTTGACCCACGGGATTGGCATATTATTTTAGAACTCATTAAATAAAAAAGCCCGCAAATTTGCGGGCTTTTAAACTAAAACTGTCATCTAACGATTAACAACCAATTCATTTCAATTTTGTATCTAAGCTACCCATTGCTTTTGGGTAAGTAACCAAGCCCCAAGGCATGTTCTTCACTTCAATTTGCTTGGTGACTTCTAGTTTTTCAGCGTCAATCACAAATACGGCATCACTTTTACCACAAGCGAGCATAATTTGCTTGTCATCTGGGGTAAAGCTAAAGTGCCAGCAACGGTTACCTGTGGGAATATCTTTGATTTTTTCAAAAGTTTTAGCGTCAAACACTTCAAGCAATTTGGCTTTATTACTTGCCACAAGAATCTTTTCACCTTTTGCATCATAGCTAATGCCATAAGGTGTAGCACCTGTATCTACGGTGCGCAAGACTTTAAAGTTTTTATTCATCACTAAAAATTTATTGCCGTACTCCAGCGTGGCAAGGTAGGTTTTGCCATCAGGTGAAGCTTTAATGCCACGTGGGCGGTCACCATATTTGTGCGTTTTAATGGTTTTAACTAACTTGTTGGTTTTAATGTTGTGAACGGTGACCGTGTTGTCAGCCTCATTAGTGATAATTAGCAATTTACCATCTTTGCTAAATTCAATGCCTTCGGTTTCAGGGCCACCTGTAATTTCGCGTAGTTTTTTACCATTTTTGATGTCAATAATCCCAATGCGGGCAGGTTCTTTATCATCATCTTCATCTTCTTCAGCGGCTGCTTTAGCTTCAGCTGAGCCTGGTGTTGGCGGTGGGCCACCTTTTGAGCTTGGCTCGTAAGAAACAAAGGCTAAATCTCCTTTAATGCGAACAAACTCAGGGTTTTGACCGACTTTAACTTGACTCAACACTTCATTGGTAGCGGTATCAATAATAGAAACACTACCGTTATCACGCGTAGCAACCACTAAAAATTTACCATCCTCTGTGACACCCAAGCCGCGTGGTGCGGGGGCTTTTACATCAATCGTGCCAGTCACTGCCATGGTTTCTAAATCAATCACAGAAACACCAGCATCTTGTGTGGTGACGTAGGCTTTACCAGCCTCTGCAAAAGCATGGCTTGTAGCCAATAGGCTCACCGCCGCAATAATTAAATGTTTTTTAAAGCTCATTAGTAAGTTCTCCAAAGTTAAAGCTACCTTCAAATAGTTTGCAAAGGTAGGTGATATTGCGCCATGAGTGACATTTGCAATACCTGAAATATGAAAACTTTACTAGGCATAAGTTTCAACAAAAATAAATATACCACAAATTTTTTTATTGGCGTTACCCTAAAAATAAGCGATACGCTGGGTTTTTGGTTTCATCCCAGTAAGGATAGCCGAGATTGCTTAAAAAAATCTTAAATGCGTCATTATCTTCAGGCGGCACTTGTATGCCGACTAATACGCGGCCAAAGTCTGCGCCGTGGTTGCGGTAGTGAAATAAGCTAATGTTCCAATCATGACCCATGGTATCTAAAAAATTCATGAGCGCACCTGGTTTTTCGGGGAACTCAAAACGATAGATGACTTCATGTTCCGCTTGTGGGGCGTGCCCGCCCACTAAGTGGCGTAAATGTAATTTTGCCATTTCGTTATCAGTTAAATCGAGTGTGGCTAAGCCTTGCGCTTGCAAATCATCCACCAAATGCGCGGTTTCTGCGGGGTCATGCACGGCTACACCGACAAAAATATGGGCAGATGTTGGGTCTGAATAGCGGTAATTAAATTCTGTAATGTTACGGTTGCCCAATAAGCGGCAAAACGCTTTAAATGCGCCTGCTTTTTCAGGAATGGTCACTGCTAACACGGCTTCGCGCCTTTCGCCTACTTCGGCGCGTTCTGCCACAAAGCGCAGGCGATCAAAGTTCATATTTGCACCAGAGGCGATAGCAATTAAGGTTTTGTTATGCAGCTTTTCGCGCTCAGCATAGGCTTTGAGTCCAGCCACAGCCAATGCGCCTGCGGGTTCTAAAATGCTGCGCGTGTCTTCAAACACATCTTTAATGGCGGCACAAATCGCGTCGTTATCTACCACAATCATGTCATCTACATATTGCTGACAAAGTTTAAAGGTATGTTCGCCCACTTGTTTCACTGCTGCGCCATCGGCAAACAAGCCAACTTGGTCTAGCACCACACGCTCGCCTTTTTTGAGCGACTTGGTCATGGCTTCAGCATCTTTAGCTTCTACGCCAATCACTTTAATTTCAGGGCGCACGGCTTTAATGTAAGCCGCAATGCCAGCTATCAAGCCGCCACCGCCCACGCAGCAAAAAATCGCTTCAATGGGTGTATTGGATTGCGCTAAAATTTCCAACGCAATCGTGCCTTGCCCTGCAATCACATCAGGGTCATCGTAGGGGTGCACAAAAGTGAGTTGTTGGGTTTTTTCAAGCTCAAGTGCTTTTACATAAGCATCCGAATAACTATCGCCAAACAGCACAACTTCTGCACCACGTGCTTTTACTGCATTCACTTTAATTAAAGGAGTTGTCGTTGGCATCACAATGACGGCTCGGCAACCCAGTTTTTTTGCGCTCAACGCTACGCCTTGTGCATGGTTGCCTGCACTTGCGCACACCACGCCGCGCTTAAGCGCATCTGCGGGCAAGCTAGCCATTTTGTTATACGCGCCGCGAATTTTGAATGAAAACACAGGTTGCATATCTTCGCGCTTAAGCAACACGCGGTTGCCAATGCGGGCAGATAAGTTTGCCTGAAACGTTAAAGGCGTTTTTTTAGCCACCTCATAAACGTGAGAATGCTCAATTTTTTGTTGATAGTTTATGGTCATTGCGTATTTTTAAAAACACCTGTGCGGTGTATCATGTTGAATTAGCTTACATTATAAAGAATTTAAAAGGAATTAAGTAAATGGCATATACACAAGACGAATTAAAACAACAAGTTGCAAAAGCAGCGGTTGAATATGTAAAAGAAGGCATTATTGGCGTGGGCACGGGCTCAACTGCAAACTTTTTTATTCAAGAGCTAGCCAAAGTAAAACACAAAATTGAAGGCGCAGTGGCAAGTAGTGAAGCAACAGCCCAACGTTTACGCGGTCACGGCATTGAAGTGTTTGATTTAAATAATGTGAGCGGCATGGAGATTTATGTGGATGGCGCGGATGAAATTACCGAACATTTACACATGCTTAAAGGCGGCGGCGGCGCGTTGACGCGTGAGAAAATTGTGGCTGCGTGTGCCAAAACCTTTATTTGTATTTGTGATGAAACTAAATACGTGCCAGTGTTGGGTAAGTTTCCATTGCCTGTTGAGGTGCTACCCATGGCGCGTAGCTATGTAGCGCGTGAAATTGTAAAACTTGGCGGGCAACCCAAATTACGCGACTTTACAACTGACAACGGCAATGTGATTTTAGACGTGCATGGCTTAACCATTACCGACCCAGTGGCGATGGAAGCCAAAATCAACCAAATCGTTGGCGTGGTGACCAATGGTTTATTTGCAGCGCGCCCAGCTAATATATTGTTGTTAGCAACGGCGGATGGCGTGAAAACTTATAAAAAGTAAGTTTTTAAGAAATACGATTTAAATCAAAAAGCCTCTGAGAGCAACAATTCTTGGAGGCTTTTCTTATGTTTCTTGTAGGACGTTAATAGCGCAGAGTATTGTGCCGTTAGGCGTCCCACTTGAATGATGGATTAGCCATAATTTTAGAACGGTATCGTAGATAGACCACGTGCTTTAATGGAGTAGGCTGAATATGGAATAACCTTACCATTTGGTTGCTGAATAAATATCTTCTCATCGGCGGGATGTATGTCAATTAGAGTACCAATTAAGTTTGCATTTCCATCAAAAACATCTGCACCTAACGAAGCCTCGGTGCCGTCACTGAAGATTGTTTTATCGTTTGCAGTAGAAAAGAAACGTTGTTGTTTTTGAGGACTTTCTTGCGATTCAATTCTTCTTTCCAAGGTTGCGATTGCCGACAAAAGCAGTTGTGTGTCTGCTGAAACAGTTTGTCCAGCAGGAACTTCAGCCGCCTTAATTCCCGCTAGTTGCACAACTGAATTTATACTTCCAACTTTTGATGCTGCAGTTTCTTTTATTGATGATGAAATTTTTGATACGTCTTTCTGAACTGAATCAATTCTTAGGCTTTCATCGTATTCAGTGTATCTTAACCCTTGAATATCAAAAACCTTATCTGTTTTTCTGTCTTTTATGAGAGTTACTGGCTTTCCAAATGCATGACGAATTCCTAGCTCATACATCACATTCGGATTTTTTGCACTGAAGTCACATACAACCATTTCTGCTTGGACAATTTGCTGAATAATACCTACAACGATGTAATCTGTTTTGGTTGTATCATCTGCTCTAATTGGTGTGTAGCCTGCATCAATAATAGCGGGTCTTAAAAGATGCTCGTAAACTCGCCCAAAATGCCCAGAATCATAGCCATGCACATCTGATATTGGCATAACTACAAAGCATGTTGGTTTGTTTTTTTCTTCTTCTTTGCTCATTTTATCTCCATAATAGACTAGGGCTAACGTCAAATAGCATCAAATTAAATCTAATTTTTCTCAGGCACATACCCACTCGCCGTATCGGCACCATCCCCGAAAAAATACTTTTCAGTTTGCTCCGTTAAATATTTACGTGCTGATGGGTCTGCCAAGCTTAGGCGATTTTCATTCACCAACATGGTTTGTTGTTTTAACCACGCTGCCCATGCTTCTTTTGAAACATTCGCGTAAATGCGTTTGCCAAGTTCGCCTGGGTAGGGAGGGAAGTCCATGCCATCTAAATCTTTGCCGAGTTTAATGCAGTGTACAGTGCGTGCCATGCTGGTGTGCCTTTAAAAATACAAAACGTTATGATAGCGCATGTTAAAATTTGCGTATTAAGTTTTTAAAAAAGGTATGTGATGGAAAGTCCATTTAAAGGTAAAACAGGGTTTAGCCGTTTGCTAAATGCATTTGGTTATTCAGTAGAGGGGTTTAAAGCTGCGTTTAAGCATGAAGATGCATTTAGGCAAGAAGTCTTTTTGTCTGTGGTGCTTGTTCCGCTTGGTGTGTATTTAGGCAAAACGCCGATTGAAAAAGCTTTATTGGTTGCGGTGATTTTGTTGGTGTTGATTGTGGAGCTATTTAATTCTGCCATTGAGGCGGCGGTGGATCATACGTCTATTGAGCGTCACCCACTGGCTAAGCGAGCAAAAGATATTGGAAGTGCTGCGGTGTTTGTGGCATTAACGATTGTGGTGAGCGTTTGGGGTTTGGTGTTGTTGGCTTGATGGCGGAGTGAGATTTTTTACTGAGGTTACTTGCATGAAAAAAGCCGCAATTGCGGCTTTTTTCATGCAGAGCAGTGAATGTTTAAGCAAAATTCGCTGAGGCAAAATCCCAGTTAGCTAAGTTGACTAAAAATACTTCTACAAATTTAGCGCGTGCATTGCGGTAATCAATGTAGTAAGCATGTTCCCATACGTCAATCGTTAATAAGGCTTTGTCGCCAGTGGTGAGTTGTGTGCCAGCTGCGCCCATGTTCACAATATCCACTGAGCCATCCGCTTTTTTCACTAGCCATGTCCAGCCTGAGCCAAAGTTGCCCACGGCTGAAGCTTGAAAGGCTTTTTTAAATTCGTCAAATGAGCCCCATTTTGCATTGATGGCATCGGCTAATGCGCCAGTTGGTGCGCCACCACCGTTTGGTTTCATGCTATTCCAAAAAAAGGTGTGGTTCCAAATTTGTGCTGAGTTGTTGTAAATGCCAGCAGCAGATTTTTTGATAATGTCTTCTAAACTTGCGTTTTCAAACTCAGTGCCTTTAATTAAGTTATTTAAGTTGGTGACGTAAGTTTGGTGGTGTTTGCCGTAGTGAAACTCTAATGTTTCTTCAGAAATATGCGGCGCGAGTGCATTTTTTGCATAAGGGAGTGCAGGTAATAAGTGTTCCATTTGGTATCCTTTGTGAGTAAAAATTTTGTATGTGTTATTTTGCCATAAAATCAGACTAAATTAGTGGGTTATTGGTATTTTTTGTCAGCAATTGTTTGACGACTTCAATGTTTGCGCGTTGTGCATTGCGTCCATCAACGGCGTGTTTAGCTGAGGTTCTAATGTCATCTACATCAAACACGCTGATTTTAATTTGGCTTGATTCCGTTTCTAAGCTGAAAACAGGGACTTTTTTGCGATCAGCCCCTTTTTTATCACGCTTGCCATCATTGAGCATACGGTAAGATTTTTCGTTAGTTTCAAATGGAATTTGCTGGTTGAGCAAAAACATTTCAATTTCTTTTAAACTATCTGCAAATACATGAATGTGTGTTTCAGTGCCAAATCCTGCAGTGCCATCAAGCACCGCACCAGTTAAGTGCGGGTTAAACTTTTCTAAAAGTTGCATGGTGGTAAGCGCATCTTGCCGCAAAATGGCAAGATGTATGGGTTGTGCATCGCTTAAAAATAGCGCATTGTAAAGCTTGAGTTCAGCTTCAATTTCAACGTTAGAAGGTAGCATAGTGTGATTATGGATATGCATTTGCTTGCTTGCCTTTTTTTTAGCGTAGGCAAAGTCTGAAATACCCTCTTCAGCCATCATGCGTGCGGCGTGTTGCGCAATGATTTGCCGCAAGTTGTGTAGGTTGTCTTTTTCCATACATTATTTAATTGCCATTGGGATTTAAAAGTCTAGCCGCTTGATTGTGAGGCTCGCCTTTAACGTTGGGTTCAGGGTGTTTTGGTGCTGGTGGCGGCATTGCATCTTGATTAGGTGCTGGCATCATAATATCAGGTCGTAAAGTTTGTTGCGCTTGATCTTGCGGGTTATCAGTTAAGGTCTCAGTTTCATTGATGTTAGCTTCATCTGGCATGGTTATTTGAGGAGGTGGATTCTCGTGGTAAAAATACTCGGTCATGCCACTTTCATCTCTAATGCCAGTAGTGGGGTCTATGTTGATAGCGACAACACCTTCAGGCATGGGTAAATGGACTTCAGGTAATCCTCGGAGGGCTGTTGCCATGTACTTAATCCAAATAGGCAGGGTAGCGACGCCACCAGTTTCACCTCGACCAAGCGGCGTGGGTTTGTCAAAACCAATCCATGTAATGGCTACTTGTTGTGGGCTGTAGCCTGCAAACCATGCATCTATGTGGTTATTCGTAGTGCCTGTTTTGCCTGCAAGGTCGCTACGTCCAAGCTGAGAGGCTTGGGCAGCTGTGCCGTTTCTTACGACACTCTGCATCATTGAATTCATGATAAACGCATTGCGTGCATCAATGACACGCGGTGCGCCATTTTTAGTGGATACAAATTTGGTTGTCATAATGGTTGCGCCATCTTGGTCAACAATTTTAGAAATAATGTTGGGCTTAACTAAATAACCGCCATTAGCAAATACACTATAGGCCGAAGCCATTTGCCAAGGTGTAGCAGAGCCTGCACCCAATGCTAAGGTTAAATAAGCAGGGTGTTTGCTGGCAGAAAAGCCAAAGCGGGTGATGTAATCTTGCGCATACGCTGGGCCAATGGCATCTAACACACGAATGGCGACCATGTTGATTGATTTTGTTAAAGCGACTCTAAGCCGAATTGGACCATCAAAGGTGCCGTCAAAATTTTGCGGTACCCACTCTTTATTGCCAGTTTCGTTTGCAGAAAAGCTTAAAGGTTCATCCTCAACAATAGTGGCAGGTGAGTAACCTTTTTCAAGCGCGGCTGAGTAGATAAAAGGCTTAAAGGTAGAGCCAGGTTGCCGCCAGCCCTGCGTGACGTGATTAAATTTACTGACATTAAAATCAAAACCCCCTACTAGGGCACGTATAGCACCATTTTGTGGGTCAAGTGCAATGAGTGCTGATTCAACTTGAGGGAGTTGCACAATGCGCCAGCCATGGGGATATTTTTCAGGGTTGGCTTTTAAGACACGAATCACAGCCCCAGGCTTAAGCTTTTGCTTGCTTGCGTCTTTTTCATTTAAAAATTTGCTCACAAAACTTAAGCCTGCACCTGATATTTCTATGTTTTCGCCAGTTTTGGTATGTGCTTGCACTAGCTTGGCTGATGCAGAGGTAATGATTGCGGGGATAAAGCCGTTAGATATTTCAAAGTCATCTAAAGCAATATCAAGCGCGTCTTTTTTCTCAGATGAAATTAGATTTGCGATATCAAGGTTTTTTTCAGGACCTCTGTAGCCATGACGCAAGTCATAGTTTAAAACGCCTTCTAGTACTGCGGCGTTGGCCGCTTCTTGGTTGGCTTTTCTTATGGTGGTATAAACCTTAATGCCGCTACTATAAATTTCATCTTGATATTGTGCATAAAGTTGTTCGCGTACCATTTCTGCTACGTAGTCAGCAGATAAATCTCGCGCTTGTTTTGAAGCTTTAAATCGCAAGGTTTCTTTAGAGGCTTGTTGGTAAGTGGCACTATCAATAAAGCCATAGCGAAACATATCTTGTAAAACTTCATTTTGACGGGCAGCCGCGCGTTTAGGGTTGGTAAATGGATTATAGTTAGAAGGTGCTTTGGGCAAGCCCGCTAATAGTGCGGTTTCAGCAAGGTTAAGCTGATCTAAGGATTTTCCATAATAGACTTGTGAGGCTGCTGCAAAGCCATACGAGCGTTGCCCTAAATAAATTTGATTAATATAGAGTTCAAGAATTTTATCTTTACTCAATGTATGTTCAATTTTTAAGGCGAGTAGCGCTTCGTTGATTTTTGTAATGACGGTGCGTCGCCCATTGGGAACAGTAAAAAAATTCTTAGCGACTTGCATTGTAATGGTGCTTGCCCCCTCACGAGAAACGCCAGTTACATTATTTTTGATTGCGCGTAAAATTCCTTTAGTATCAACGCCATTGTGCTGATAAAAACGGCGATCTTCAATGGCTAATACGGCATCTTTCATCCGCTTAGGCACATTTTCAATTTTAATATAAGCGCGACGCTCCTCCCCAAACTCACTAATTAAGTAGCCATCTTCAGAGTAAACGCGCAAAGGTTGCTTAGGGCGATAATCTGTAAGCGCATCTAAAGAAGGAAGTGAGGGAAAAATAATCGCTGCAGCCACCGCTACTAGGGCAATTATTGATAATACGCCCACCGCGATAGTCATGAATAGGTAGTGCCACCATTTACTAAGAGTCATTATGAGTTGTCTTTAAAAAATGTTTAATACATTGCTATTATTATAAGGTGGTCTGTTCAATAAACACCAAACCTTAGGGCTGGCATGATAAATAAAATCGCATAGATAGCAAAAGAGTTCTGCATTGAAAACAAAAAAAGCTTTACAGGGGTTAAAGTTGTTGCTAGGATTTAATGTAATTTATTAGAATTGTTCGTAACTAACCAATTTAGAAAGGGAATTTCAGTTTGAAATTCGACTTTTTTACAGAAAAAACACCTCCTTTAATCGGTGTGGATATTAGCTCCACTGCAGTTAAAATGGTTGAGCTCGCCGAAGGCGGGCGTGGTAGCTACAAGCTGCAAGCCTATTCTATTGCGCCGTTACCCAAAGATGCGATTGTTGATGGTAATGTTGTAGAGCTTGAAAACTTAATTGATGCAGTAAAATTAGCTTGGAAGTTATTAGGCTCGCGTGAAAAGCGTGTTGCATTAGCTCTGCCAACAGCTTCTGTGATTAGCAAAAAAGTACTTATGTCAAAAAGCTTGACTGAAACCGAGATGGAAAATCAGGTAGAGTTAGAAGCTAACCAGTACATCCCGTTCTCGCTCGATGAGGTTAATATTGACTTTCAAACCATTGGAGATGCACTCAATAATCCTGATGAGGTTGAGGTTTTAATTGCAGCAGCAAGAAAAGAAAAAATTGAAGACCGTATTGCTGTTGCTGAGGGTGCAGGGCTTAAAGTAACGGTGATGGATGTTGATACTTATGCAACAGATGCTGCTTACACTTTGATTGCTAGTCAATTGCCAAACGGTGGTAGTGATCAAACGGTAATGGTGGCAGATATTGGCGCATTTATGATGCATATTCATGTGTTTCATGATAATAAAGCCGTGTTTACGCGCGAGCAAAGCTTTGGCGGTGGGTCGCTCACGCAAGAGATTCAGCGTAGGTTTGGTTTGTCTGTTGAAGAGGCTGAAATTGCTAAGCGTAAAGGCGGTTTGCCAGAGAGTTATGAGTCTGAAGTGCTGCAGCCGTTTTTACAGATGATTGCAACGGAAGTAGCAAGAGCTTTGCAGTTCTTTACTACCTCCACTCAATATAATCGCGTTGATCATATTGTGTTGGCTGGTGGTTGTTCAGCAATACCAGCTATTGAAACAATGGTACAAGAGCGCACTCAAGTTCATGCAATTGTCGCTAACCCATTTCACCAAATGACATTAAATGCCAAGCTCAAGCCGCAACAAGTAGTGATTGATGCGCCCACGTTGCTTATTGCATGCGGTCTAGCGATGCGGGGAGTAACGCTATGATACGCGTCAACTTACTGCCACATCGTCAAATTAAACGCGAGGCGCGCCAACGTGAGTTTAATATGATGGCGGTTTTTACTGCAATTGCTGCCGCCGCTATTGTATTTTTAGGACTGGCTTACATTGATAATCGAACGCAAGCGCAAAGTAACCGAAACGCACGTCTAGATAAAGCGATTGTGAAATTAGACGCTGAAATTGCTGATATTAAAACACTCAAAGAACAAATTGCGTTGATGTTAGAGCGTAAGCAGGTAGTAGAAAGCTTACAAACTAATCGAAGCCAATCTGTGGTGGTGTTGGATGAAATGAGTAGACAGTTGCCAGAGGGAGTTTACCTCAAAAGTATCAAACAGCAGGGTAATTTGATTACCGTAGAGGGTATTGCCGATACCAATGCGCGCGTGGCTACGATGGTGAGAAATTTAGCTTCATCTAACTGGATGGAATCACCTAATTTGGTGGAGATTAAATCTGAAATTATCAATACATTAAAGCAAAACGCTTTCACGCTGACCGTAAAACTGAAAGCACCTAGTGTTCAGGTGGAAGAAGCCAGTGATAAAGTCAAGCCTAAAGGTAGTAAACCGTCATGAATTTAGATGATTTTAAGAATATAGATTTTCAAAATACGGGTAGCCTGCCAATGGCAGTTAAGCTAGTACTTTTAACGGCATTGTTCTTGGGCTTGCTCGCAGGTGGATATTATATTTTCTGGCTGCCTGCGACTGAAACGCTAGATGCAGCAAGAGCAAAAGAGCAGGATTTGCGACGTGTTTATACTGAAAAAAGCAATCAGGCCGCGAATTTAGTGGCATATAAAGAACAAATGGTTGAAATAGAAAAAACATTTGGTGCTTTATTGAAACAATTGCCGAATAAATCAGAAATGGATGGCTTGCTGACAGATATTAACCAAGCAGGTTTAAGTAGAGATTTAGAGTTTGAGTTGTTTAAACCTGGTAATGAAGCTCAGCAAGAGTTTTATGCTGAGCTACCCATTAAAATTAAAGTCATTGGTGAATATCATAACTTTGGTGCATTTTCTACGGACATTTCTAAATTATCACGCATCGTCACATTAAATGATATTTCTGTCACTTCAGGTAGCACTAAAGGGGCTAAAGGAAATGCTAAAGATGCCAAAGCAGCTTCTGGTAGTGGATTGATTCTTGAGGCCACAGCCAAAACCTACCGATATTTAGATTCTGAAGAGTTAGCCGCCAAGAGAAAAGCCGAAAAAGACAAGGCTGGGGCTAAGAAAGCAAAAAAAACAGCCGAGAAAAAGGGTTAAGATAGATTATGTGGGTTAAATATATATTGATTAGCATATTAGGTTTATCTCTTATATCGTGTGGTGATGAGCAAGGTGATGATTTAGATAAATTTATGCGTGAAGCTTCATCAAAAGTTGGTGCAAAAATCAAAAATTTACCAGACGTTAAGCCTTATCTTGCTTTGCAATACAATGCAGATGGACTTTTAAATGACCCATTTCATCCTAGAAAAGCGGCAAGTAAGTCAGGGGCTTTACAGCCCAACTTGAATCGCCCTAAAGAGCCGATGGAGTCTTATCCATTAGAAAGCTTGAAGTATGTTGGGATGTTATCAAAAAATAAATTAACTTATGCTTTGTTAAAAACGCCAGATAATAATGTACAACAAGTTAAAATAGGCAACTTTGTCGGTCAGAACTATGGTGTTGTCACCCAAATTACTGAAAATGAAGTGTTGCTTAAAGAGATTGTACAAGATGATATATCGGGTGATTGGATTGAGCGTGCGACATCTGTTGCACTACAAGAGTAACTCATTCTGGCATTAGAGTGCTTTGAAATTTAATTAAAGCGTAGTAAAAATTAGACACAAGGTGAAATGATGATGGTGAAAAAGTGGATGTTAAAGTTTATGCAAACTGGCTTAGCACTAGGTCTTATTGTATTTATGGGCTCCTCATTTGCAGAGGATCAGTCGGATTTAAGTAATAAGATTGAATCTGTGGATTTTGCCTCATTACCAGGAGGTAGGGTAAGCATTTCAGTTAAAACTTCACAAGCCATGATAAACCCTCCAGCTGGCTTTACACTTAGCAATCCAGCTCGGATTGCTTTAGATTTTCCACAAATTGCCAGCGGTCTAAGCAAAAATAATATTCCTGTTGATCAGGGGCCGCTAAAAAGCGTGACTGTTGCGCAAGGAAAAGAACGTACAAGAATGGTTTTTAATTTAACAAAAAACGTTGGCTATAGCGTAAATGCTAATGGTAAAGAAATTGCAATATTGCTTCAATCCAATGAAGCCAGTACTAGTACAGCAGTGGAAACTAAGTTCTCCGCTCCAAGTTTGGGAGCTCAGCAAATTGCTATCAATGGGGTTGATTTTCAGCGTGGAAAAAATGGTGAAGGTCGTATTATTGTTGATTTATCCGATGCTAACTCGGGGATTAACATTAAACAAAAAGGTAAATTTATTGAAGTAGAGTTTATCAATACTGATTTGCCTGCTAATTTGCAACGTCGTTTAAATGTGGTCAATTTCAATACCCCTGTCAACTATGTAGATGCGATGAAGCAAGGGAAAAATGGAAAAATTGTGATTGAGCCTAAGGGCAATTGGGAACAGTCTGCTTATCAAACGGATAAGAAATTTATTATTGATGTTCGTCCTGTAATTGAAGATCCCAACAAATTAGTACGCGGTAGCAAGCCTGGTTATGCTGGTGAGAAGCTTTCTTTAAACTTTCAAAATATTGAAGTCAGATCAGTCTTGCAAGTCATTGCCGATTTTACAGGGCTCAATATTATTACCAGTGATACGGTAACGGGTAATTTAACACTGCGATTGAAAGATGTGCCTTGGGATCAAGCACTTGAAATCATTATGCAAACTAAGGGCTTAGATAAGAGAAAAAATGGTAATGTCATTTTGGTAGCCCCTGCAGATGAGTTAGCTGCAAAAGAAAAACAAGCGTTTGAAAGTCAGCAACAAATTGATGAGGTAGAACCGTTGCGCACTGAGGTATTCACCTTAAAATACATGAAAGCAGAAGCTCTGAAAGATATTTTAAGTGATCCTAAACAAAAGATACTATCAAAGCGCGGTAATGCGGTGTTGGATCCACGGACCAATACAATATTTGTTCAAGATATTCCAAAGTCTCTTGAACAAGTGCAAGCAATTATTAACAAAACGGATGTGGCCGTGAAGCAGGTGATGATTGAGTCACGCTTAGTCATTGCTGATGAGCGATTTAGTAAAGCATTAGGTGCAAGGTTTGGTGTGCAAAAGCAAAAGGCTGAAGGCAATAATCGGTATGCATCAAGTGGTACGCTTGGTAATACAATACAACAGAGAACTTTTACGCCTGCTGTTTTTAATGATGCAGGGAGACAGACTTCTCCTGAGAAAACCAGCGAAACATTGGTCAATAGAAACGGTAGCTCAACGTTGGCAACCACCCGTATACCAGGAGTTGTAACTACTGGGTTAAGTACTGATGGTGTGCAAGACCTAATGTCTAATCTGCCTGTGGCGAATGCATTTGGTAACTTTGCATTCAGCTTATTTAGATTACCAGCAGGTTTATTGCTGAATTTAGAATTATCAGCACTTGAAAGTGATAGCCGTGGGAAAGTGGTTTCTAGTCCACGCGTCACTACCGCAAATCAGCAAAAAGCAAAAATTGCACAAGGTACAGAAATCCCATATCAACAGGCAAGTAGTAGCGGTGCAACCAACGTAGCTTTCAAGGAAGCGGTGCTTAGCTTAGAGGTCACGCCGCAAATTACGCCAGATGATAAAATTATCATGGATTTAGAGGTGAAAAAAGACCGTGTTGGTGAGGTCATCAGAACTGCAACGGGTGAGATTCCATCGATTGATACGCAAAAAGTGACTACTAAAGTGATGGTATCAAATGGGGAAACAGCTGTTCTAGGTGGTATTTATGAAGAAACCCAAGTGAATGGTGTAGATAAAGTGCCATTTTTTGGAGATTTGCCTGTATTAGGTAATTTGTTTAAGCGTAAATCGACTGATAGTACTAAAACAGAATTACTAATTTTTATCACACCGAAAATTATGGATGATAATTTAGAACTACGTTAAGAAATAGATTAGTGCATGAAAGTGTTAATCGCTGACAATGATAGCTAATTCACTTAAAATGCCCATCGTGAAAATGATGGGCATTTTTATTTGAATAACACTCAATAAAAACGGGTACGGTATTGGAAAACATCTTCTTTATAGGCTTAATGGGGGCGGGTAAAACGACGATTGGTCGTTTGTTAGCCAAACAGCTAGGGAGGGCATTTTTTGACTCTGATGTGGAAATTGAACGTAAAACAGGGGTAAAAATCCCAGTGATTTTTGAACTTGAAGGTGAAGAAGGTTTTCGCAAGCGAGAAACGGCGATTATTGAAGAACTAACGAAGTTAAAAAACATTGTGATGGCAACGGGTGGCGGAGCGGTGCTTCTGCCAGAAAATAGGGAGTTGCTTAAAAAGAATGGCAAAATTATTTATTTACGCGGTAAAGTGAATGATTTATATCAGCGCACTCGCCACGATAGAAGTAGGCCATTATTGCAGGGTGTAAATCCTAAGCAAAAGTTAGAGCAGTTATATCAGGTGCGTGATCCTATTTATACGTCACTTGCTGACTTTATCGTGGATACTGGTGCTCAAACTGCCAGTGAAATCACGGCTACAATTGAGCAAATGCTCCTCAAATAAACATCCAACGGATATAGATCCACATGCAAACACTTAATGTAGCCTTAAATGACAGAAGTTATCCGATTCACATTGGACGTGAGCTAATCACCAATAGCCATTTAATTTTGCCTCACTTGAAACGCAAGCATGTGGCAATTGTGACAAACACTACGGTTGCGCCACTTTATTTAAATCAATTATGCCAAACGCTAGAAATGGCTGGTGTAAAGGTCATTTCAATTATATTGCCTGATGGCGAAGCATATAAAAACGCAGAAACATTAAATACGATTTATGATGCGCTATTAAAAAATCAGTGCGAGCGAAGCACAACGCTTATCGCACTTGGTGGAGGAGTGATTGGTGATTTAACGGGCTATGCTGCGGCTACTTATTTACGTGGTGTGCCGTTTATACAAATTCCTACTACCTTGCTATCACAGGTGGATTCTTCAGTAGGCGGTAAAACGGGCATTAACCACGCGCTGGGTAAAAACATGATAGGCGCATTCTATCAGCCTCAACTCGTGCTTGCTGATATAGATACATTGCAAACACTTCCTGCAAGAGAGTTTTCTGCAGGGATGGCAGAGGTGATTAAATATGGCTTGATTCGGGATGCTGAATTTTTTAGTTGGCTAGAAAGCAACATAAAGCAACTGATGGCATTAGAGGAAAGTGCGTTGAGTTATGCGATTTATCGCTCTTGCCAAAATAAAGCCGAGGTAGTTGCAAACGATGAGCATGAACAAGGTGAGCGCGCATTACTCAATTTAGGACATACGTTTGGACACGCCATTGAAAATGCGATGGGTTACGGCGTTTGGTTGCACGGAGAGGCTGTGGCTGCTGGCACCCTGATGGCAGCGAACTTATCTCAACGGATGGGTTGGCTAACAGCACTTGAAGTGCAACAGATTCACGCATTACTCACCGCCGCTAATTTACCACTTGATGCACCAAAGCTAGGGGTGGAAAAATATCTATCTTTAATGCAGCTAGATAAAAAAGTAACGGATGGGAAAATTAGATTGATACTACAACAAGGTATAGGTCAGTCAGTAATTACCAGTGATTATGATGTAGATAAGTTAAAACAAACCTTAGCTTTAAGTAATATTGGCAGTGTCGTGACTGATAGCTAAGTAGACTCAACCAACACAAGCCCTAAATATACTTGCCGATATGAGATGTTAGCTAGGATAATGTCGTTTTATCATGGCTATTCTACTTTATGTCTATTCTAATTTGCGGCTCACTCGCTTTTGACACCATTATGGTGTTTCAAGATCAATTTAAAAATCATATTTTGCCTGACAAAATTCATGCATTGAGTGTGGCATTTTATGTCCCAGAAATGCGTCGTGAGTTTGGGGGTACGGCAGGTAACATTGCTTATAATTTACAGTTGCTTGAGGGTAACCCGCTGATTATGGCAACTGTGGGTGAAGATTTTAGTCCTTATACAGCGTGGCTGAATCAGCATAAGCTCAACACTCAGCATATTAAGACAATCTCTAATAGTTATACCGCGCAGGCATTTATTACCACAGATACCGATGATAACCAAATTACGGCGTTTCATCCTGGTGCAATGGTAGAGTCGCACCAAAATAGCGTAAAAGAAGCGTCAGGCGTGAGCGTTGCGATTATCGCACCAGATGGGCGAGATGGCATGTTTCAACATGCGCGTGAGTGTTTTGATGCAAAAATTCCTTTTATGTTTGATCCTGGTCAGGGTTTGCCAATGTTTAATGGCGAAGAGCTTTTACATTTTATTGACATGGCAGATTACCTTGCAGTGAACGATTATGAGTCGCAGATTATCCAAGATAAAACGGGTTTAAGTCTTGAGCAATTGGCAGCAAAAGTAAAGGCCTTGATTGTGACTTTAGGTGGGTGTGGTTCGCACATATATGCGGATGGTCAACGTTTTGAGATTCCATGCGTTAAAGCTAATGCAGTGGTTGATCCCACAGGGTGTGGCGATGCGTATCGTGCGGGCTTATTATATGGAATAGAGCGAGGTTGGGATTGGCAGGCTTGTGGCAGATTAGCCGCCACAATGGGTGCAATTAAAATTGCGAGTCGCGGAGGTCAAAATCATAAGCCTACGCGCACAGAGATTGAAGCAATTTATACCCAAGCATTGGTGAACGAAACTAAGCTAGAAAATACATAGTTTGTAAATTTTTGAGGAAAATTAAATTGCGTACAACACGATGGTTAGCGGTGAGTGTATTAAGTGTATTTTTAGTAGCTTGTGCAAGCTCTAATTCTGGTAGCGTATATAGCCGTGATGAGGCTCGTAAAGTGCAAACGGTTAAAACAGGCATTGTAGAAAGCGTGCGCCATGTGAAACTGGAAGGAACACAATCACAAATCGGTACGGTTGCTGGTGCTGCGGTTGGTGGTATAGCGGGTAGTTCTGTTGGACATGGTAAGGGTGCTGCTGTTGCCGCTGTGGTTGGTGCGGTTGTGGGTGGTATAGCGGGGGCAATGGCTGAGGAGGGGATTACCCGTAAAGATGCATTGGAAATTACAGTCAAACTTGATGGCGGTGGTTTAGTTGCAATTGTACAAGAGGCTGATGAAGAATTTAATGCGGGTGATGCCGTGCGCTTGATTGAGCATGGCGGTACAACGCGCGTTTCACGCTAATTTTTTGTTGGGAACTACATTAAAGTTGCACTTCAAGGTTATCAATTAAACGTGTTTGACCTGAAAGTTTATTGCTGAGTTTAGCGGCTGCTAAAATGACTAAATGCTTGTTGCTTATTTGCGCGGCTTGCAACGTGAGGGCAGAGCAAATTGCAAAGTAATCCACTTGCCAGTTTGCTTGATTAAGTTGTTGAGTCGCGTGGTTTTCTAATGCATGGTAATCGCGATTGCCCATTTTAATCGCACTTGCAACGTGCTGTAAGGCTTGGTTCAATTGCGCAGCTTGGCTACGTTGTGCTTCATTTAAATAACCATTGCGTGAACTCATGGCTAATCCACTCGGTTCACGCATTGTTTCACCTGCGATAATTTCTGTGGGCATATTAAACTGCCTGACCATTTCTTTAATAATCAGCAATTGCTGATAGTCTTTTTTACCAAATACCGCCAAAGTGGGTTGCACGATATTTAATAACTTCATGACGATAGTTGCAACGCCAGTAAAATGTCCAGGACGACTTGCGCCACAAAGCACATCGGCAATAGCTGGTGGCGTAACAGTCATCGTTTGATTTAAGTGATTGCCATCAAAGTCTGGATACATGTCGAGTACATTGGGTGCAAACACAATATCTGTACCAGCGGCTTTTAGTCGTTCGCAATCCTCAGCTAGTGTGCGTGGGTAGCTTGCTAAATCCTCATTCACTCCAAATTGCAGAGGGTTTACAAAAATACTCACCACCACTAAAGTAGCATGTTGCCTAGCTAATTCAACTAAATGAATGTGACCTGCATGTAAGTTACCCATAGTAGGTACAAAGCCGATATTGGCTTTGCTTTTAAGGGCGATGCGTAAGTCTGAAATGGTATGAATAATTTGCATGGGGCGATTTTAGTGAGCACGTTTTAATAGCAATTTTCTGATGCGGGGAAGGATTTGTTCTTAACCGCGTGTACATAATTTTCAACGGCTTGCTGTATGCTGTGTGTGTCTTTTAAGAAGTTTTTTACAAATCTAGGGTTCTTGTGGTCGGCTGGGTTTTTATCGGCCACCCCAGTGTAGATGCCAAGTAAATCTTGTATCACCAATACCTGCCCGCAACAATCTACGCCAGCTCCAATGCCAATAGTGGGGACATTAATGGTTTCTGTAATATGTTTGGCTAGTATGGCGGGCACCATTTCTAGTAATACAAAGCTCACCCCAACATCACTCATGGCTTTTGCGTCGCTCATGATTTTTTGTGCGGACGCTTCAGTTTTGCCTTGAATTTTATAGCCGCCGAGTTGGTTTACAGATTGTGGTGTAAAACCCAAATGAGCGCACACAGGAATGCCGTGCTCTACAAGATAGCGCGCTGTGTTTACGCGCTCCCCTCCCCCTTCAATTTTAACAATCTGTGCGCCTGATTTAATGAGCCATAGCGCATTTTTATAAGCCGCTTCGTTATCATGTTCATAGCTTCCCAGTGGCATATCCGCCATGATAACAGTATTAGGAGCTCCTGCTGCGACACTTTTAGTGTGATAGGTCATGTGGTGCATACTCACATTGAGCGTGTTTTCAGCACCTTGAAGTACCATACCAAGTGAGTCGCCTACGAGTAGAATATCCACGCCAGCATGTTGCATAAGCTTGGCAAAGGTGGCGTCGTAGCAGGTGAGCATGGCGATTTTTTCACCACGCGCTACGATTTCCTGAAGGGTTGAGAGGCTCATGCGAAGGATGTTAATCAAAGTTAGGGTTAAAAAATTCGCGTTGCCCTTTAATTTGCATCACGCGATTGACTAATAATTCCAAGGCACTTTCATTTTTTAGTACATTTAACTTTTCGTTATTCACAATTAGCACGGGTGAAGCATCATAGTTATGAAAAAATTCACTGTAGGCATTGGCAAGACGCTCTAGGTATTCGCGTGGAATTTCTTGCTCGTAGCTTACATTACGTGCTTCAATACGTTCCATCAGCGCATCAATAGGCGTTTGCAGGTAAATCACTAAATCTGGCTTAGGTGCTTTAGGTTGAAGGTGATGGTAAATTTGATGATAAAGCGCGTACTCTTCATCGTCTAAATTCAAACGTGCAAAAATGGGGTCTTTTTCTAAAAAGAAATCCGCTACGATGGGTTTTGCAAACATATCGCGTTGGCATAAATTTTTTACTTGATTAGCACGCTGGAATAAAAAAAACAATTGTGTGGGTAAGGCGTAGCGTTGCGCATCTTGATAAAAGCGCGGTAAAAATGGGTTGGCTTCGGCTTTTTCAGAGAGGTAATCTACGGGAAATTTATCAGCCAACATTTTTGCTAGCGTAGTTTTTCCACTGCCAATTGGACCTTCAACCACAATATAGGGGAATTTATTAAAGATATTCATTAAAAAAGATTCATGTGCTTAGTTTGGTGATACCTGCTGATAAGTTTGGCGTAATCAATGTTGCTATTTTGCCATGATTTGGCAGATAAAGTTGTGGTGCAATCTCAAATAATGGCAATAATACAAAGCCTCGCAAATGAATACGTGGGTGCGGGAGCGTGAGTGTGGGTTGAGCAATCTCTAATTGTTCGTAGAGAAGTAAATCACAATCTAGCACGCGTGGTGCGTTAATGTAGGGTCGCTCACGTCCCGCTTGATTTTCAATCACGTGTAATGCCTGGAGTAAATCTTGCGGAGAAAGTGATGTTTCAACCTCAGCAACAGCGTTAATAAAATCAGGCACAGCTTGATGCGCCAACGACGGGCAATCAACGGGTGCTGTTTGGTAAAGTGAAGAGTGTTTTATAAGGCGTGTGTGCTTAATCTGACCAAGCGTGCGTAAAGCATTTTTGACTTGTAAAATGGGGTTGTTCAAATTGCTACCCAACGCCACAAAAGCCTGATGCATCATGATGTGCCAACATTGCTGCTAGGTTTTTTGCGTGGTTTCTTTCTACGTTTTTTAGGTGCGGTATCCGTTTGTAGCATAGAGGTTTTGGTTTCAGCATCTGCATTAGCAAAGGCAGTCCACCACTCGCCTAGCTCGGCGTGTACTTCGCCAGACTCGCAACGTAGCAGTAAAAAATCATACCCTGCACGATAACGTGGGTGCGTAAGTAAGGCAAAAGGGCGTTTGCCTGTGCGTTGCTCAAAGCGTGGCTGCATTCCCCATATTTCTTTCATGGTGGCAGTAAAGCGGTTGTGAATGGCAAGCTTTTCTGCTTGTGTGGCGATGACTTCATTCATCGCACTATGTAGCGCGGGGATAGGTGGGGCTTCGGTTTTGTAGGTTTCCCAAGCTGTGAGGACTTCATGCCACAGTAGGGTGGCAAATAAAAAACTAGGATTGGCAGATTTACCTGAAAGAATACGGGTATCAGTATTTTCAAGGGCGAGCATCACAAAACGTTCACCCATGGGCTGCTCTAACACCACATCCAGCATGGGCAACAAACCGTGGTGCAAATGTTGCGCACGTAAAACACTCACGCTTTCTACGGCATGACCAGATAAAAATAGCTTGAGCATTTCATCAAATAAGCGGCTAGGTGGTACGTCTTGTAATAAATCCGCCATTTTTGCAATAGGCGACATGGTGGCAGGTTCAATTGTTAAGCCGAGTTTGGCCGACAGTCGTACCGCGCGTAACATGCGGACAGGGTCTTCTGCGTAGCGCGTTTCTGGCTTACCTATCATGCGCAGTACGCCTGTCTGAATATCGGCAAACCCATGATGAAAATCTAGTACTTCTTGGCTGGTGGGGTCGTAATACATAGCGTTGATAGTAAAGTCGCGGCGCGTGGCATCTTCTTCTAAACTGCCAAAAATGTTATCACGAATAATGCGTCCGCTTTCGTTGGTTTGCGCATCGCCTTTTGTTTCATGGTGTCCACGAAATGTGGAAACTTCAATGGTTTCATCGCCAAACAATACGTGTACTAGTCGAAAGCGACGACCTATGATGCGAGAACGTCTAAACACACGATTAATCTCTTCTGGCGTGGCGTCGGTTGCTACATCGAAGTCTTTGGGGTGGCGATTGAGTAATAAATCACGTACTGCTCCCCCCACAATATAAGCGTCAAACCCCGCTTTTTGCAGACCATCAATGGTTTTTAGGGCTGCATTGCTTAATAAACTACGGTCAATCTGATGTGTTTTGAATGGAATAACGGTGGCACTATCACGATAATTGTTATGTTTATCAACAGTTTTTTTGCGATTAGACTTTACGTTTAACGCAGACCGATTTGATGTGCGAGATAAGGCGGTTTCAGTGGGCTGGGATTCTAGGTTGCTACGCGTAGATTTGGTCAATCTAGGTTTAAATATTTTATTGAAGAGTTTTCTTATCATGGTGAAATTATAGCTTAATCTATTAAAGATGATGACATCTACTGTATTAACGTAGGCACGCTCTATTTTTGTCAGTAAAATCTCGGTATGACTTTAATGAACTCATTGATGGCACAAAGTGCACAATGCCCCGTTGGGGTTTTTGACTCGGGCGTGGGCGGAATTTCTGTGTTGCGGCATATTCATGCTTTATTGCCTGATGAGAATTTACTGTATATGGCTGACAGCCAATATGCACCTTATGGTAATAAAACCCGCGCTGAAATTGAGGCGCGGTGTTTTGTAATCGCTGACTTTTTAATTGCACAGGGCGTTAAAGCCATTGTTGTAGCTTGTAACACGGCTACAGCCGCAGCCATTGATGCTATGCGTGCCCGCTACGCTTTGCCTATTATTGGTATGGAGCCTGCCGTTAAGCCTGCTGCGGCAGCTACTAAAAACGGTGTTATTGGGGTGCTGGCAACTTCTGGCACATTGAAAAGTGCACAATTTGCTGCATTGCTAGAAAGCTATGGACGCAATGTTAAGGTCGTGACACAAGCCTGCGTGGGTTTGGTAGAGTGTATTGAGCGTGGCGAACTGGAGAGTGAATGTACCCTAGCCCTTATTCGTCAATATTGTCAGCCACTACTTGATGAAGGGGTGGATACAATTGTACTAGGTTGTACGCACTACCCTTTTGTAAAAGCAAATATTCAAGCCATTGTAGGGTGTCATGTTGGTCTGATTGATACGGGCGATTCTGTGGCTAAGCAGCTACAAAAACGCTTGCTAACTTTAGGCTTGCTAGCAGATAAGCAAGCGCATACAACCGTTAAATTTTGGACCAATAGCCAAGCAGATAATGCTAAGCAAGTGATAGAAACTTTGTGGGGCGAGCCTGCTGAGGTAAAAGTATTTTAACGTGCCGTTTGTTTGAGTTAAAGCGCAAACTTTACCAGCGGATGCGCAGTGAGTATGCGATAAATATCATCTAGCTGAGCTTGAGACGTGACGTAAACCGAACAGGTGAGGCTGATATATTTGCCAGCAGAGCTTGCCCGCATTTCAATATGTTCTGCTGTAAAGTTAGGTACAATCGTTTGTATCATTTGCGCAATCACCGTTGTAAATGTGTCATGCGTTTCGCCCATTACTTTAATGGGAAAAAGGCATGGAAAATCAATGAGCGGAGGCGCAGTGTGTGGCTCTATGTAATTGGTCATCGTGATTCAATTATTGCATCAGTAGTTTAATTGAGTCCCAAGCGCGACCTAAAATGCCAGCAGAGCTAATCTCTTTTGAGGCGACTAAAGGATATTCAGCAATAGTTTTATTGTTGAGAGTGAATTTAACATTGCCGATGGTCTGACCTTTTTTAATTGGCGCAATCAAAGGTTGTGTGCTAGAAATCATCGCTTTAACATTGGCATATTGCCCTTTTGGTAAAGTGAGGTACAAGTCGTTGGTCACGGTAGAGGCTAATTGATTTTCGCTTCCTTTCCAGACTTTAAGCTGATTGACGGTTTGACCTTGCTTGTACACCAAGGTTGAATCAAAGTACTGAAAGCCATAGTTCAACAGTTTTTGGCTTTCAGTTGCACGCGCGGCATCCGTAGGTGCACCTAGTACTACAGAAATACGGCGGGTATTGTTGCGTTTAGCCGATGAAATTAAGCAGTAACCAGCAGATTCAGTGTGTCCTGTTTTCATACCGTCCACATTGGGGTCTAGCCATAACAGACGGTTACGATTAGGTTGAGTAATGTTGTTATAGGTATATTCTTTGACTGAGTACAAACGTTGGTATTCTGCTGGAAAATCGCGAATTAAGGCACTCGCTAAAATAGATAAATCTTCAGCAGTCGTATAGTGTTGTGGGTCAGGCAGGCCAGTAGCATTCATGTAATGGGTGTTTTTCATGCCTAGGCGTTGTGCTTCTTTGTTCATCATGTCGGCAAATTGCTGTTCGGTTCCAGCTATGCCTTCCGCAAGTGTGATAGAGGCATCGTTACCTGACACAATAATCATGCCATGTAATAGCTCATCTACAGTGGCGGGCTTGTTAGGCTCAATAAACATTTTTGAGCCTTCCACCTTCCATGCTAGTTCGCTCACGGGTAGTGTTTGTGTGAGTTGTAAGTAGCTATTTTTGAGTGCTTTAAAGCTCAAATATGCGGTCATAATTTTAGTGAGGGAAGCAGGTTCTACGCGCATGCTGGCGTTTTGGCTGGCAATCATATGGGTGCTATTAAAGTCTTTCAGTAAATAGGCTTTTACCGCAAGGCTAGGAGGTGGCGCGATTTGTGCATCCTCTGCGTGTGCTAATGGTACACTCAGGGCGAAACTTAAAGAAAGCTGTGTGATTGCGCGAGTCAAAAATAAGATTGAGTGAATTTGCATAAGATTTTTATTAAGAGTTTACTGATTGGTTACAATTGCAGAGGTGTTTAATTGCTTACGAATTTTATTGGCGGTATTGTCAGCCTCTTTGCGAGTATCAAAAGGACCAAGTTTCACGCGGTATAAGCCGTTATTATACACGTTAGTGACAGTAGCATTGCCTGCTAAGTCTAAGCTGATAATTTTCTTTTGCAGCAATTCGCCATTTAATTCATTTTTAAATGCCCCTGCTTGAACATAATAGTTCGCACTTTCAATTTTTGCTTGATTGGTAGGTGGTGTGACGGGCGTGGTTTTTACCGCCTCATTAGCGCGAATATTTTCACTTTTTTGTAAAGCTTCAGCGTTTGCATCAATTGACTGCACTTCAACTAAGCCACTCCCTTGTGCAGTTAGACGTAATTTATAGGCTGCGGCATAAGACAAATCAATGAGGCGGTCATGTTTGAAAGGCCCACGATCATTGATGCGTACAATTACAGAGCGACCATTGGCTGGATTAGTGACCCTGACATAGCTGGGAATAGGCAGGGTGGTATGTGCACCTGTCATGGCATACATATCATAAACTTCGCCGCTGGCAGTTTTTTTGCCGTGATAGCGTTTGCCATACCATGATGCAACGCCTTGCTTGATGTAAGGGGTGTAGGTAGTCATGGGCATATACTTTTGCCCTAGTGCAGAATAGGGTTTGTTGGCATATTTCAGCGGGGGCTCTGCTGTTGGTGTGGCATCTGGAATGCTATCAATATCTGCGGGTGCATTGTCACCAGGACCATCATCTAAATAGTATCCACCTTTGGTGTTGGCATCAGTAGGTTTGGTACTGGTAGCAGTGCTCTGTGGACTTGGTAGTGGGGGGCTAGATTTCGTGGCTGTTTTCCCGCCACAGGCGGTAAGTAGGGTAATGCTTATGACAATGACGTACTGTTGAAATAAAGCCATTTGATAAACCTCCCAGTTAGGTTGCTACAAGCTTTTTATGCGAATGAATACTCATTAAAATACCAAAACTTAATGCCAATGTCACCATAGATGTACCGCCATAACTAATGAGTGGTAATGGTACGCCAACCACAGGTAAAATGCCGCTGACCATGCCCATATTCACAAAGGCATACGAAAAAAAATTAAGGGTGATACTCCCTGCCAATAATCGTGAGAAAG
>JABFSF010000079.1 GCA_013140755.1 Methylotenera sp.
CCCATATCCTTTTTCCTACGCATAATTAATTTTTTTATAACCCAAATAATAAAGGTCTTTGGGCAGCGGGCATAATCTGATCAGTATTTTTAATTTGTATTGCAGATCGACGCTTTTCACCATTTATACCCACCACATCAAATATCTTATTAGCAAGTAACTCATGAATTGTTTCTTGATAAATTACCGCAGATGCAGGTGAGCTATTGCAGGTTTTTGCAAATAACTCACCAAAACTCATGCCTTCATTATTTGCATAAATTAGTCTTGGTATTTGTCCCATGAGTGTTGATATGCTTGTTTTGCGCGCGACATCGTCGAATTCAAATCCTAAGCTTGACTGACCTCTAACGCTTGCATCATGATCAGGGTCGTACCCAACCATTTGGAACATATTTAATCCTGCTCCGCCATAATGAATAAAGTAATTCTGATTATCCCAGTGCACTTGTGTCATTACATCACGAGCTCGATAGTGTTGCGACATATGAATCAACCAGTAATCGCCATGCCCCTGTTTATTTCTAATGAAAAATGGTGTGAAGAACTCAGCGCCACAACGTGCAACTAAGCTGCTGTAAAGCGCGCTTTGAATAAAATATCGCCACTCTTTTTCAGAGGACTTAATTTCTTCAATAGTTTTTCCCTCCCAAGCGTCAGAAATACCAATCTCGTCTAACAGGTCTTGCGTAAGGTTTTTATCACTTGCGAAGTTGATAAATGAATCTACGCCAAAGGTAAGAATGACTTCTGCGCTTGGCAGAGTAGTAAAAATTTTCTGAATTAACGCTGCAGGTACATCTTTGTAACCGTACTGATCAAGAACAAAAATTGATCTGCCATTTCTAGGGCTTTTCTTTTTGATTGATTCAATAATATTGTCAACTTCATCTTGAAACTTAGCGTGTCTGAGTTGAATAACTCCGCCAATATGATCTTTATAGCCCTCTTCACGCAAGACTTTATCTAAGTGTAAACAGGCATCGCGATTGGCTTCTACAAAAAAATAGCTAACATCTAATTTAAGAGGTTTTCTTCTATTTTGATTAAGTAAAAACTCAGCTTCTTTTGTCGCATTCAAGCAAACAAATGGAGAGCCTTTGACCAACTCTTTTGTATCGTTATGATAATAAAGACCACCACCTGCAAAACCATCAACCAAAGTTAATCGCAATTCATCTTGGTTGGGTGAACTGGCCAGTGTTTTGAAATATGCAGCGAGATAACTTTGAAGAATCCGATGCTTAGCAACACTATGTTGTTGGATAGCAACAGGCCCATTTTTCCAGTCATAGTGTTTTATCGCCATAGACTGTATTTACAAAATAACAACAGAATCTGGCATTTGGTCCCAAGTACGGCCTCGCAACTCCCGACCATTGTATTTTTTAGCGCGTTTAACACCATCAGCTCCCCAGCCACCCCATTGCTTAAAGAAGAATGCAACTCCTGCCTCTTCGCATTGGTCGCGTATTGACTCTGCCCATTCCGGCTTCATTGGCCTAGCTTTAGGGCCAGATTCGCCGCCGACAATGACCCAATGAATATCTTTTAGATTAAGTTCGCCAACATCATCTAGCAATGGTTCAACCGAAAGAAAGCGTATATGTGCATTCACTGTACGTAAGTAATCTATGCGCGGTACACCATATTTTTTATCTTCTACAGATACCCCAAGCCATGCGTTTTGTGGAACATCACGGTTAGCAAAGTATTCAGCCATCCGGTCGGCACGTTTAGTGAGTATTTGATACGTATGATGTGGTGTTTTTGCTATCGTTGCAAAAATCATATCTATGTAATCAAAGGGAACGCCTTCATGAAATACATCAGACATTGAATTCACAAAATAGGTTGTGGGTTTTTTTCTCTTAAGTGGATCATCAAGACGTTCAGGAATTAGTCGAAGCTGAAAGGCATTCTCATAACCCTTCGTGCCCATGGCTTGCAATCGACGAGCCATGGTCTCTGCATAGCAATGAGTACAGCCAGGCGATATTTTGGTACACCCAGTAGTTGGGTTCCAAGTTTGCTCAGTCCATTCAATTTTGCTTGTTGTTGCCATTTGTGCCACATTGATTATTCATTTAATAACAAGCATATAACATATCTAAGTTAATGCAAATGTTTATGCCCTTATAAAAGTAATTTCATTTTATATAGAAGAGTTTTATAATTATAATGCAGTCATAAACTTTACGTCCCGCAACCGGTCTTCAGAGTCGGCAAATGCCGTGTAGAGTTTGTGGCTTTTTCTTTTTGAGGTTTAGATAATGAGCAAATTGAAAAATGAGTTACCAAAAATTGATTTGCAGTTTCATGGCTCTTCGCACATCACAAAATCGAGCGACATATATATCTTGTCTGGGTTTTCAACCTGACGTAGCTGCAAAGCTTTACGATGAATCACAGCTCAGGATAGCGGCTAAGCTCGCTAAGAGCAATCAAAAGAATTAAATCAATTAAGCAATACTTACTGCTTTTGCATGAGGTGTGTGTTTGATTTGAACCATTGTTAATTCCGCAGATACGTTACCGTAGTTTGTGAATGGTTAAACCGAAAGGACAGTTTAAGCTGCAATTTTCAGACTTTCACTCTCTTCAAGCTGCACATTCCATGGCAATAACGACTCAAGCTCTTTGGAGTTTTTAATATAAGGCAAATATTTAAAAACATGTAGCAAGTACTTTTGCGGATCTAGCTGATTTGCTATAGCGGTTTGCACAAGGCTATACATGGTAGCGTTCGCTTTCGCGCCATCAACACTATCTGCAAATAACCAGTTTTTACGACCTATCACAAAAGCCTTAATCTCTCGCTCAGCGATATTATTATCAATAGCCAACCGGCCATCTAAAATATAGCGATAGACATAATCCCATTGCTCCACAGCATAGCGAACTGCTCTCCCAAGTGGATTTTTTGAAAGCACATTTGGGTAGTGCTCATCTAGCCAGAGTTTCAACTTGTGTAAGACTGGCAAACTTTGAGACTGCCTGACGTCATACTTAAACTTATCAGGCTGATCCTTAATTTTGGCTTCAATTGCATATAATTCACCAATCATTGCCATGGCTTGTTGGGCTTGAGAGCCTTCAGCACCAGCGGGCAAAATTTTGAGGGCTTCGTCAAACTTACGCCTCAGATGCGCCATGCAACCAACCCGAGTAATATTGGGTAACTTGTTATAGCCAGCATAGCCATCTGTAAGTAGATAACCATTAAATTTATTATCGTAGCCCACAGTTAAAAAATTTAATGGATGTTCTTTTGATCTCGTTGGCTGATATTCAAAAATCACTACAGGTTTTGAAGCTTTATCAGCGCTACGGTAAAGCCACATATATGAAGTTGATTGTGGTGGTCGGCCAGGTTCTTTTAAAACCTGAAAACTAGTCTCATCCGCATGAATGATGTCTTGGTCGCGTATTTCAGATTTCAGTAGTTCGTAGATACATAGCAAATTACGTTCTGCAAGACGGTTCATCCAATTAGCCATGTTTGTTCTGCTTAGTGGTATGCCTGATTGCTTAGCAATGTTCTCTAAACGATAAAACGGCAAACCATAATAGTATTTTTTTGCAGCTATATCTGCCAGTAACTCAGGACTGGCATGGCTACTACCAGTGATCAATTGCTTATTGCCTTCGGCTGTTACGAATTTGTCACAACAACGACAAACATATTTTTGTCTCACATGCTGTATTACCTTGTAGTATGCTGGCACCAATGTTAATTGCTCTGTAACCTCTTCACCAATTTCACGCAACTTTCCTGAACAACACTCACATATTTGTTTCTCTATGGGCAGTTTATATTCAACCCTTTCACGTGGAAGATAGTCGGGCAGTGGTTTCCGTCCAGCATTGCTTGAGACTAACCTAAGCTTTTTATCTTGATTGGCTAAATCTGCCGTAGATAGGCTCACTGCAGCATTATTAGTTGCTGTATCTTCTACTTCGATTGGAGGTGAAGTGAACTGCTCTGAGCTTGCGCCAAACTCTTTGCGTTTGAACAGCGCCACTTGATTTCTGAGATACTCATTTTCTTCTGCCAACTTTTTAGCCAATTGTGCTTCGGTTCTATTTTTTACATACTCTTCATAAAGTCTGATAAATGATGAAGCCCATGTTTTATCCCTGTGATCATTTATTTCAAGAATTCGCGATGACAGTGGATAAGTATCAAACCAATTAATTATCAGTTTGCTTGCATCATAGTGCTCGAGTCTCACTTCTCCATGAGATTTCGGGGTAAAAAAATTATCTAGCAACTCAGCCTCTTCATCGCTCATTTCAGACAAAAGGGGTTGAAGAAACATCTATTGATAGCTACCCTAGATTAATACTTCCAGACCCTTGCGGTCTAGGAGATTGAGTAATTTGAGTGAAGGGCCGCTAGGGTGCTTGTCACCCACTTCCCATTTGCGCACAGTTGAAGGGCTGGTATTGAGGACAATGGCAAATGCAGACTGACTAAGTTTGTAGCGGTCTCTTAATGCACGAATTTTTGCCTGATCATAGTCAGGAATAGGTTGCAGGCACATAGCTTCATACTGCTGCATTCTATTTTTATTAATAAAATCTAGTTCGAGCAAATCCTGTGCGGTCTCGTGGACAGCTTCCAAAATTGAGCTTTTAGCAATACGTTTAGTGGTCATAATATATCTCCAACAATTTTCCTTGGGTAACGGCATAAGTAAGCGCGTCATCATTTAAAGTGAGTAAGTCGGTTGCGATTTCTTTTAAAGCGTCTAGTTCATTATCGGTAATGTTAGCACGTACATTTTTCTCAAATCCATACAGAAAAAACCAGTGATTACCAAAGTTCGTGGCAACAATCGTTCTTGCACCACCACGTTTGCCGCGCCCCGCAACTGCAACCCGCTTCTTGACTATACTACCTCCCAAGTGTGCATCTACCAAACCATGTATCATTTCTGAAATGGCATTGCAAAGACACTGATCAGTTAAATCAGTTTTGCTCATCCAGCGATGAAAGTGTTTTGTTTTGAATACCCGATGCATTGTTTGCATCATGCCACTTGGTGGCATGATATGTCAAGCAACAATTTTAGCTGGGAGTGGACGGTGCGCTTGTTTTTGTTCAATGGTTAAACCTTGTAGAAGCCAGGCAAGTTGAGGGCGGGTAATGCAGATAGATTCGCTATTATTCGCCGGCCATTTGAATCTGCCTTTTTCAAGGCGTTTATAAAATAGCCAAAAGCCATTCTGATCCCAATAGAGAATTTTGAGACGATTGTGATGTTTGTTACAGAATACGAACAGATGCCTCGCCAAAGGGTCCTGCTTAATGACGAACTGGGCAATCCCAGCCAAGCCATCAATTGATTTACGCATATCAGTGGCACCAGGAGCAAGCCAAACCTGCTGAGCAACAATATCAAACATGGTTATTCAGCTAACACAGTAAGTACATTTTTTAATGTCTTGGGATGAAATCCAATAGCTAACGATATTTGATAATCGTTTTTGACAATGAGTGTGATTCCAGAACAGCCAGTGTTTAGTAATGGCGGTATTTCAATTTCCGCCTCTTTTGCAGAGTCTATTTGCTCAGATATGGCCACTGGAATCAGTGGTATAGCAGTATGTGAAGAGGTGAAAACTGGAACCTCTGGCTCACTAAATTTCCGTGACTCTTTGATGTGCTTCAACTTCCAGTTAGAAAATGACTTGAGATTTAAGTTATGCGTGCGGCAATACTCAGTCTGAGTAATACCACTTTTTTGCCAAGCTTCAACATGATTGAGCCACCATTTAGCATTTCTTATTTTTAACCGCATATAACCACCTACTGAATTGCATCAGAGGCAGTATTCACTAAATTTATGTTGATTGTAATGTGTGGGGAAATTGGCGCTTACTTTGAAATTGAAGAAATTCAGAAAATATTTGCACCTGAACACTTGGCAATCTTTAAACAAAAAGACCCTGATTTTTACTATTGCATACTGATAGCATTGATTACAGGTGCAAGGTCTTCAGAGATTACCAGCCTTGAAAGTAATCAACTTAAAGATAACCCACCCCATTTAAAAATAAGAGATAGCAAAACACTGGCTGGCATTAGAGATATACCAATACCACAACACCTATTTATTGAACTTAAAGAATATGCCACTGGTAAAGATAAATT
>JABFSF010000060.1 GCA_013140755.1 Methylotenera sp.
AGCAACGTTGAGAATTTGGACTTTGATTCAGTGCAACGCGGCAACCCTGAATTAGAACGTCGTGCGCAGGAAGTGATTGACCGCTGCTGGCAATTAGGCGATGCAAACCCGATTTTAAGCATTCATGACGTAGGTGCGGGCGGCATTTCTAACGCCTTTCCAGAGCTGGTGAATGATGCTGGTGTGGGTGCGGTGTTCCAATTGCGTGATGTAAATAATGAAGAGCCAGGTATGTCACCACGCGAGTTATGGAGCAACGAAGCACAAGAGCGTTATGTGATGGCGATAGCACAAGCGGATTTACCGCGCTTTAAGGAAATTTGCGAGCGCGAACGTTGCCCTTACGCTGTGGTAGGTTACGCGACAGAAGAGCCTCATCTAACTGTAGCGGACAGCCATTTTGACAACAAGCCTGTGGATATGGATTTATCTGTATTACTTGGAAAACCACCAAAAATGTCACGCGACGTGAAATCGGTAAGCAAAACGTTCAGCGCGTTTGACACTAGCAACATTGATTTGAAAGATGCCACAGCGCGTGTATTGCGCTTACCGGGTGTGGCAGACAAAACCTTCCTCATCACCATTGGTGACCGCTCTGTCACGGGCATGGTGGCGCGTGAGCAAATGGTAGGCCCTTGGCAAGTGCCAGTAGCAGACGTTGCCGTGACACTTGCAGGCTTTAAAACTTATCGTGGCGAAGCCTTTGCCATCGGCGAAAAAGCCCCATTAGCCCTCATCAATGCGCCAGCATCAGGTCGCATGGCGATTGGCGAGGCGATTACCAACATTGCTGCAAGCTTAATTGAAGATATTAGCGACTTAAAACTGTCTGCCAACTGGATGGCACCAGCGGGTCATGCTGGAGAAGATGCGGCTTTATTTGCTACGGTAAAAGCCGTAGGCATGGAGCTTTGTCCTCAGCTAGGCGTGAGCATTCCTGTGGGTAAAGATTCAATGTCGATGAAGACGGTTTGGAATGATGCTGGCGAAAATAAAGCTGTCACCTCACCCATTTCATTGGTAGTCACCGCTTTTTCTGCTACGCCAGATGCGCGTAAAACGCTCACGCCACAATTGCAAACCAATGTGGCTGCTAAGCTAATTTTGATTGATTTAGGCGCAGGTAAAAACCGCATGGGCGGCTCTAGCTTGGCGCAAGTATATGGTGCAGTGGGCGATGTGGCACCTGATATAGACGATGCAAACCAACTTAAACACTTCTTCACGACGATTCAACAGCTTAATCAAGACGGTAAGCTCCTTGCGTACCATGACCGTTCAGATGGCGGCTTGTTTGTCACTTTAGCTGAAATGGCATTTGCAGGGCATTGTGGTTTGAGTGTTGATGTATCTGCGCTTAATGGCGATATAGCCAGCATCTTATATAATGAGGAATTAGGCGCAGTCATTCAAGTGTCGGCTGCTGAGGCGGAAGCGATTGCCGCGCAATTTAACGGCTTGGCGCATGTGATTGGTGATGTGACGACCAACAACCAAATTGAAATTAAGCAAAATGGCAATGTTGTATTTAGCGACAGTCGCACGAACTTGCATCGTATGTGGTCTGAAACCACCTACCAAATGCAAAAATTGCGCGATAACCCAGCCAGCGCGCAGCAAGAATATGACCGTTTACTGAATGAAAACGACCGTGGTATGTTTGCTGAACTCACATTCAACCCAAGCGAAAATATCGCCGCGCCCTACATCAGCACTGGTGTACGCCCAAAAATGGCGATTTTGCGCGAGCAAGGTGTGAATGGGCACGTTGAGATGGCTGCTTCGTTCGACCGCGCAGGCTTTTCGGCTTATGACGTACACATGAGCGACATCATTGCAGGGCGCATTTCGCTTAAAGATTTTTCGGGTTTTGTAGCCTGTGGTGGCTTCTCCTATGGTGATGTGCTAGGTGCTGGTGAAGGCTGGGCAAAATCTATTTTATTTAATAGTCGTGCGCGTGATGAATTTTCAGCATTCTTTAATCGCCAAGATAGCTTTGCATTAGGCGTATGTAATGGTTGCCAAATGATGAGTAATTTGCGCGAGTTGATTCCAAATGCAAGTCACTGGCCACATTTTGTACGTAATAAATCAGAGCAGTTTGAAGCGCGCTTGAGTATGGTAGAAGTGTTAGAATCCCCATCTTTGTTCTTTAATGGCATGGCAGGTAGCAAAATGCCTATTGCTGTAGCGCATGGTGAAGGTTTTGCGGAATTTTCTGACGTTTCTAAGGTCAATGATGTGTTGGCTAAAAAACTGGTAACAATGCGCTTTGTGGATAACTCTGCAACACCAACCGAGGCTTATCCATTTAATCCAAACGCCTCCCCACAAGGGATTACTGGATTAACCAGCACAGACGGGCGTTTTAGTATTATGATGCCACATCCTGAACGTGTAATTCGTAATGTCCAAAACACATGGCAGCGTTGCGATGAAACGGAAGATAGCGCGTGGATTAGAATGTTCCAAAATGCAAGACGATATATTGGTTAATTATTTGTGGTAAATAACTTTGGAGAGAAGTAAGATGAAATTGATTAAAACGTTATTAGCAGTGTTGGCTTTAAGTTTTTCTGTAAATGCGATGGCAGTAACGGATGACGAGCAATTAGAGTTTGTGAATGCGCTCACAGAAGGCAACTTGAAAGTAGTACAAAAGTTTGTTGAGGCTGACCCTGCAAATGCAAACTATAAATCTTTTGCTTGGTCGCCTCTGCAAATGGCTGCTAATAAAGGTCAAATTGAAGTGGCAAAATATTTACTTAGTAAAGGTGCGGAAATTAACTATGTGCATCCATTATCAAAAAACTCAGCGTTTCATTTAGCCGCATTTGGTAACTTTAGAGAAATGGCAACTTTTTTAGCTAAAAATGGTGCGGATGTGAATTTAAAATTGAAAGCAAATGTTTCGTTAATTCGTCCATTTCGGGATGCTGACAACAAAAGCATGATTGAATTTTTAACGGGTTTAGGCGTTAAAGATGATGGTTGCGAAGACGCTAAATGTTTTGAATAGTACTTTTTTTAAATACTGTGTGACTATTGTCACGCGAAATTTTGAATGTATCGTTAGAATGACGTTTTGATGAGTGAGGACGTCATGTTTAAAATACATTTCAAACTTATTTTAATATCCTCAGTATATTGGGCAGCTTATGCCCAAGCTTCTGAGGATATTTCTATTTCAGCAGTCAATTTGCACACCCGTGTGCTGGCGGCTTCTTGTGCGGCTTGCCATGGCACATTGGGTCGTGCAGTTACAGGCAGTAGCCTTGAACGAAATGCAGTATTGGCGGGAAGAGACCCAGAAGATTTCACCAAAAAAATGTTTGGGTTTAAAGATGGCAGCCGTAGAGGCACGGTAATGCACCATCATGCAAAAGGCTTAACAGAAGCTGAAATCAAGCAGCTGGCACTGTTTTTTTCGCAACAAAAATCCGCAGAAATTGACCCACTTAACCCTCAAACGCTGAATACACATCATGAATAAATCACATTTTAATCGGCGTGACTTCATTAAAGCAGCAGGTGTAATAGGAGGGTTGTCGTTTTCATGCGCCGTGTTTTCAATGGCAAATAAACCGCCGATGGGGCGCGTGGTAATTATTGGGGGTGGTTATGCTGGCACAACGGCTGCAAAGTATATTCGACTATGGAGTTTGGGCGCTGTAGAAGTCATTGTGATTGAAAAATCTAGCCAATTTGTGTCATGCCCCATGAGTAACTTGGTGTTAGGCGGTACGCGTACCATTCATGATTTAACCTTTAGTTATGATTTAGTCAAAAAAAATCATGGGGTTAAATGGGTGGAAGACGAAGTCATCAGCATTAACACAGAGGTCAAAAAAGTGATGATGAAACGCGGTGAAATAAGCTATGACCGATTGATTGTGGCACCTGGCGTGGATTTTAATTATGAAGTGCTGCCTGAGTTAAAAACAACTGAAGCGCAGCAAAAAATCCCGCATGCGTGGAAAGCTGGCTGGCAAACCGTCAATTTGCGTAAACAGCTAGAAGCCATGCCTGATGGCGGCGTATTTGTGATGACTATTCCCAAAGCACCCTATCGTTGCCCACCAGGCCCTTATGAGCGTGCATGCCAAGTAGCGAGCTATTTCAAAACCAATAAGCCTAGTAGCAAGGTTATTGTTTTGGATGCCAATGCAGAAGTGATTTCTAAAAAAGGCTTATTTTTAAAAGCGTGGGCGGAGTTGTATCCTAGCATTGTGGATTATCGCCCTGACAGCCCAATTAAGTCTGTTGATGTTGCAAGCAAAACAATCAGTACAGACTTTGAAAAAATAAAAGCGCATGTATTAAATGTCATTCCGCCGCAAACCGCAGGCAAGCCCGCTAAAATGGCAAATTTACTTGAGCCTGATTACCCATGGTGTGAAGTTGATTTTTTAACGTATGAATCAAAAACCGTGCCGTATGTGCATATTGTGGGCGACAGCGTGGCTTCAGGCTTGCCAAAGTCTGCCCACATAGCCACTAGCCAAGCACGTGTGTGTGCCAGTGCCATTGTTGAGCTAATGAAAGGGCAAAGCCCAGACCCCGCGCCAGTATTTGCTAATACTTGCTACAGCTATGTGGATGATAAACAGGCTATGCATGTGGCCAATGTGTTTCGTTATGATGCGCCCAAAAAAATCATGGTACCCGCTGAAGGTGGAGGCGTTTCAGCCAAACCGAGTCAGGAAGAGGGCGTTTATGCCAAAGCTTGGGCCCAAAATATTTGGGCAGATGTGCTGACTTAAATTCTGTTCGAATCTAATTGATGGGAGTCTAAAGTAACGCACTATAGTTTTTACTTAATGTGGATATTTTAAAAATGAATTATCGGTCAACTCTGCTTTTGTTTTACCTCTGCATGAGCACGGTTGCTTGCGCAAATGAAGCTGGTCAAGGTACCGTGCCTGCAAACCCAAGCGCAAGCATACAACTTCCTTCTGGTTTTAAGCTTAATGTGTTTGCAAATATCCCCACACTCTCAAAGCATGAAAATGCAACTAGCCCTCGTATGATGGTGTTTGATGCTTTAGGTAACTTGTATGTGAGTATGCCTAAGCTTGGCGCGGTGCTGATGTTAAGTGACCAAAATCATGATGGTGTAGCAGATAAAATATACTTGATTGCTCAAAATCTCAATGCGCCGCATGGCTTAGCTTTTGTGGGAGAAAAGCTTTATGTGGCGAATCAAGATAGCATCGTAGTCTTAGAAAAAAATAATGGTACTTGGCCAGCCAAGTCCCCAGTGACGATAGTCAAAAATTTGCCAACGGGTGGACATACTTTAAAAAGTTTGAAGCTAGGGCCAGATGGTTTGCTTTATGTGAATGTCGGTTCAAGTTGTAATGTGTGTAGTGAGAGTGATCCCTTACGCGCAACGATTCTACGCTACACGACAGAAGGAAAATCTGCAGGTGCGCTTACTACCTTAGGTAGGCATGCCCCTAGCCCCGTTTATGCTTCAGGTTTACGTAATTCGCAAGGGTTTGCATGGCATCCTAACACACATAAAATGTTTGCCACCAATGAGGGGGCGGATAATCGCTCAGAAGTGAAAAATGGCAAGGTCAATGACGCGCTCCCTCCGGAGCATTTGAACCAAATTGAAGCAGGTAAGCATTATGGTTGGCCTTATTGTTGGGGGATGCCTAATCAGAATGAGGGGCAATTTGCAGACCCTAGTTTTGGTAATGATGTTGACTTTTGCAAGCGTGCTCAAGCCCCAGCGTTGACCTTTATCTCTCACTCAACGCCGATTGGCATCACATTTTTGCATGATGCAAAAATTCCTAAAGTCTATAAATCTGATGCAATTGTGGCTTTGCATGGATCATGGAATCGTAAAAAACACAGCGGATATCAATTAGTGCGTGTAAAATTTGAAGGTGATAGGCCTGTTTCAGTGGAGGATTTTGCTACGGGTTGGCTTAGCGGTACTCAAGCGTGGGGACGTCCTGTGGATGTGGTGGTTGGAACGGATGGGGCAATTTATGTTTCAGATGATAGAGCGGGTTTAATTTACCGCATCACTTATCAAGTACAATAAATTATAAGGTGTATGTAATGAACAAAATGATGCAATTGTTTGTAATGTTAAGCTTAGGATTAAGCATCAACGCACATGCACAAAGTGCCGTGCTAATGTATATTCAGCCATTTGAATATATCAATGAAATTAAGCTTCAGCATTACACAACAGAACATTGGTTTGCTCAAGGGCCTGTAGTAGAACCTATTGCAAAAGAGCACTTAACAAAGGTGCTTGGTGAGGTGAGCATCTGCGAAGGCAAGCAAACAGGGAAAATATTAGTGTGGGTGCAGCCACGTATGTTTTATAACGGGCAGCTACAAGTGTTTTATGGGCAAGTTACAGCCAATGTTTATACGGGTGTAGGTCAGCTGGTAGCAAGCTACGTGGGTGAATCTACACAGCAAGGCTCACTGAATATTCAGCCTGATTATTGGCTTAATCTTGCTTATACCCATGCAGTAGAAAAAATGCAGGAGAAAATGCAAGCGGATACTCATTTGCAAACAATTTTAACTCAACCCTCTGAGCTCAGCGGCTCAGATACACCTTGCAGTATGGTGACTTTGCTCCCTGTACCTAGAGTAAGGGCGATGTCTTTTTAGGAAAAATTATGAACCATACCATTAAATTGAGTGCGCTAGTGTTTGCTAGCTTTCTGCTTTTAGCGTGTCATCATGCAGCTAAACCTATCTATTTACCACAAAAAATAACAGGGTTAAAAACACCTGAATCTGTAGTACAAGCCAAAGATGGTCGTATTTTTGTTTCAGAAATCGGCGGATTTGGTAAAGATGGCGATGGGCAAATTACCATGATTGATGCCCATGGTAAAGCTTCGGTGTTTGCAAAAGACTTAGATGACCCGAAAGGCTTGGCTATGATTAACGGCAATCTTTATGTGGCAGATAAAACTAAAATTATAAAAATTACGCCTGATGGTAAGTCCAGCGTTTTTGTGGCAGCGAGTGCTTTTCAATCCACACCACAGTTTTTAAATGATTTAGAAGCAGATTTACAAGGTAATCTGTATGTATCTGACAGTGGCGATATTTTGGGCACAGGTAAAGGCGGCGCGATTTATAAAGTTGATGCAGCTGGCAAAGCTAGTTTGTTAATTGATGGACAAAAAAATCCGCTCGTGATGGCACCTAATGGTTTGCTCGCGGATGATACGGGCAATGTACTGATTCATGTGGATTTTACTTCAGGCATTTTATATAGTCTCAACCAAAAAACAGGCGCATTAACAGATTTAGCCGAAGGTTTTGGCGGTGGTGATGGTGTTGTTCATCATTCAAGTGGCACCATGTTCGTCAGTGATTGGAAAACAGGGCAAATTTTTAGTGTGAATACTAAAGGCGATGTTAATTTACTTAAAAGTGGTTACCAGTCTGCTGCAGATATTGCCATTACCAAAGATGAACAATTTTTAATGGTGCCTGATATGAAAGCAGGCGAGCTTGATTTTATTCCGCTTCATCATTAAGGGTGGCCGTGCTTGAGATAAGGCAGCAAGCGTTATGTCTGCTGCTTGAATGCGATGCCAATGCAAAAGTAGAGCAGGTTGATGCCCTACATCAGGCATGGCAAATGGCAGGTTTGACACTTGAGGCTGAACTTGCCTTAACGCCCACATTTGTGATGCCAGGTTGCCCGAAAAAGCCTGAGTTAGTTTCTCCATTACAAGTTGAAAAACGCTCTATGCGCACCGAAGAAGGCCGAGCTTCTTTGATTCACGCCTTGGCGCATATTGAGTTTAATGCGATTAATTTAGCGTTAGATGCGGTGTGGCGTTTTTCCAATATGCCTACTCAATATTATGCAGACTGGCTAAAAGTGGCAAGTGAAGAGGCCTATCATTTTAATTTACTCAATGCCCACTTACAAAGCATGGGCTATCAGTATGGCGATTTTTCAGCGCATAACAGCTTGTGGGAAATGGCAGAAAGAACTAAAGAAGATGTCCTAGCACGCATGGCATTAGTGCCACGCACGATGGAAGCGCGTGGCTTAGATGCCTCACCACCGATACGCAACAAACTCGCCCAAGCGGGCGATATTGCAGCCGCTGCGATTTTAGATATTATTCTGCGTGATGAAATTGGTCATGTGGCGATTGGTAATACATGGTTTAACTGGCTATGTGAGCAACGTGCGCTAGAGCCAATTGCTACTTATGCGAAGTTAGCAACGCAGTATCATGCACCTTCCTTGCGTAAACCTTTTAATTTAGAAGCAAGGCGTAAAGCAGGTTTTAGTGAAGCAGAGTTAGCAACACTATAACTGCGATCTTCCATTTTCAAATTGAATCGTTTGTATAATATCGCTAGGCTTGAGTTGCTTTAGGCAATTTAAATGTCCTAAGGGACACATCCTTTTGAAACAAGGGCTACAGTCTAAACCTAGATATTCAATGACCGCTTTGGGATGCATGGGCGGTGTGTGATAAGGGTCGCTTGAACCAAAAATAGCAATGAGCTTTTTATGCACATCATTTTCTTTTATTAACGCAGCAGCTACGTGCATCAGCCCAGAATCATTGCTCACGACCGTATTGCAAAGTGACATGACATCAATAGCTTCACCCAATTTAGTTTTGCCGCCTAAATCAATACAGCGGTTTTGCGTTTGTAGGTTAATTTGCGCGGTAACTGCTACATCCTTATCTGAGCCAAATAGCATCACTTGCCAACCGCTATCTAGTGCATGATTAGCTACTTGTGCATAATATTCCGCAGGCCAACGTTTAGCTTCACCGTACTCTGCACCTGGGCATAAGCCTAGAGTTTGAGCATTTACATTAAATGGCACATTAAGCTTGTCCAACACGGCTAGCGCGGTTGTTTTATCCGCCACCAAAGCAGGGTTAAGAATTTGCGCAGGCAACGGCTCACCTTTTGCTAAACCTAAGCTCACAAAGCGTTCTACAGTTTTTTTAAGTTGGGTTTTATCTAAAGGACGAATATCATTAATTAAGCCATAGCGCATTTCGCCCAAATAGCTGGTGCGTTGTTTAATGCCCGCAGCCCAAGGCAATAAGGCTGATTTAAACGAGTTTGTTAAGATAATGCTTTGCGTATAGCCTTGATTTTTTAAATGTTTGCCAAAGTTTATTCGCTGCCAAAAGGCGAGTTCGCCGTGTTTAAACGGCAATGCAATTTTTCCCGAAACCTCTGGCATTCGTTCAAGTAGTGGCAATGTCCAAGCAGGTGCTGCAACGTCAATAATGCAATCAGGCTGATTTTGCTTAAGCGTCTTAAACAAACTTTGCGCCAATACCATATCGCCTACCCAAGCTGGTCCTAAAATAAGAATTTTTTCAGACATAGCTTCAGCTTAGGTATTCATTTTTTTAATAAGATTGCTAGTGCTACGTCCAGCCACTAAATCTATCAGTGCAATTTCGCCACCCCAAGATTCAACCTCTTTGCCGCCCACGACTTGGTCAGTGGTGTAGTCGCTACCTTTGGCGATGATATTGGGTTTAATAGTGTTGATTAAATTAAGCGGAGTGTCTTCATCAAATAAAATAACGGCATCTACACTTTCTAAGGCAGCGAGTACGCGTGCGCGGTCGCTCTCATTAACCACAGGGCGCGTTGAGCCTTTTAAAGCACGCACAGAACGATCTGTGTTAAGCCCTAAAATGAGTTTATCGCCACGTTTTTTTGCGGCTTCTAAATAAGTAACATGCCCAGCGTGGAGTAAATCAAAGCAGCCATTGGTAAAGACGATTTTTTGGTTTTGTTGTTTCCAAGCATTCACTTTTTGCAAAAGCTCGGACAAGTCACAAACTTTATGCGTTTGTTCGCTACTTTGTTGGTCTTGCAGGGCTTCTAGTAATTCATGTTGGTTAATTGGCACGGTACCCACTTTGCCAACTACCACTGCTGCGGCAATGTTGGCGAGTTGCAGGGCTTCAAGCGGTGATAAATTGTGCATTAACCCCGCCGCCAGTGTAGCAATTACGGTATCGCCCGCGCCTGAAACATCAAATACCTGCTTAGCAATGGCGGGTAAGTGGTGCGATGTTTCATCTAACAAAGTAATGCCTTCTTCACCGCGCGTGACTGCTAAAAACTGTAAGTGCAGTTTGTTTTTAAGCGCGGCAGCTTTGTTGATTAATTCTGGGCTGGTGCTTGCTACATCGCAAGCTTCAGCCGTTTCTTTTTTATTCGGCGTAAGCGCAGTTGCACCTGCATATTTTGTGTAATCACGGCCTTTTGGGTCAACTAACACGGGGATGTTTTTTGCTTTGCAAAGCGTGATGATTTCTTGGCAAACTGCCTCACTTAATAAGCCTTTTGCATAGTCTGAAAGAATTACAACTTTTGGCGCATCGCTCAGAAGCTTATGAATACTGGTTAGCAGCGTGGTAGTTTCGTTTTCAGTAAAGTTTGTGCTGTTTTCTTGGTCTAAGCGCAGCATTTGCTGATGACCGCCTAAAATGCGCGTTTTGGCAATGGTGGGACGGTGAGTTGATTGAATCAGCGCGCCGCTATCAATGCCCACTTGCGTCATTAAACTGCGCAAAATTTGCGCTTCATTATCATGCCCAACACAGCCAATAATCTGCGTTTTGATGCCCAATAACGCTAAATTAGCGGCCACATTCGCTGCACCTCCAGCGCGGTCTTGCTGCGATTTTAATAGCACAATCGGCACGGGAGCTTCGGGAGAAATGCGACTGACTTCGCCCATTAAATAGCGGTCTAGCATCACATCGCCAATCACCAGCGCGTGTTGGTTAGTGTTGCCGAACTCTTTAACAGTGTTGAGTAGTTTTTGTTGCATCAGATTATGCTAGATTAATATCAATCGCTCTCTAAAATTTCACACAGACAATGCCCAACAAAAATATGCGCCTCTTGAATACGTGCTGTGACGTGTGCAGGCATCACTAAATTAACATCGCACAGTGCATTAAGTTTGCCGCCCGTGCCACCCGTTAAGCCCACCGTGGTTGCACCTATGGCTTTGGCGGCTTCCATCGCGCGTACCACATTGGCACTGTTGCCGCTGGTAGTAATGCCAATGACCAAATCCTCTGGGCGGCAAAGTGCCTCCACTTGGCGAGCGAAAATATAGTCATAGCCGTAATCATTACCAACTGAGGTTAAAATGGAAGTATCGGTTGTCAGCGCAATGGCAGGTAAGCCTTTGCGTTCTTTTTTAAATCGGCCGACGATTTCAGCCGCAATATGTTGGCTATCAGCCGCACTACCACCATTACCACAAATCAAAATTTTGCCGCCCTTTTTAATGCAGTTTTGCATTTTAATGCCCACGTCAGAAATCTGCGGGAACAAGGGCGCAAGCGCATCAAACATCGCCATGTGAGCGGCATATTCGCCTGTTAAATAATCAACATATTTCATTAACAATACCTATCCTCTTGCAGCAAATAATGTTGCACATAATCTTTTATGCCATCTTCTAAACTGGTAAATGGTGTGACATAGCCCACCGCACTGAGTTTAGTCATGTTGGCTTGGGTAAAGTATTGATATTTTCCTTGCAAATCTTCAGGCATGTCCACATAGGTAATATGCGGCTCACGCGCCATGCTCAGCATCACGTTAGTAGCTAAATCTTTAAAGCTGCGTGCTTGACCTGTGCCAATGTTGTAAATGCCATTGCTGGTTTGGTTCGGATTTTTGGGGCTAGTGGCAGTGCTTAAAAAATGCACTACTACGCTGGCAGTATCTTTCACATAGACAAAGTCGCGCATTTGCATTCCGTCCTCCACGCCAGTTTTTGTGCCTTTAAATAACTTCATGGTGCCCGTTTGGCTAAATTGGTTAAAAGTATGAAAAGCCACGCTCGCCATGCGCTCTTTGTGGTATTCATTCGGGCCATATACATTAAAAAACTTAAAGCCTGCCCAGCTTGGCGGCGTGTTTTCAGGCATTTGGCGTAAAGCCCACTGGTCAAAAAAGTGTTTGGAGTAACCATAGCCATTGAGCGGGCGCAGGTTGTCAATGTTGGCATCGTTATAACCCAGTGTGCCATCACCATACGTGGCAGCAGAGCTGGCGTAAAAAAACGGCACCTGATTTTTAGCGCACCAGTTCCACAAGTTTTGTGAGTAGTGAATATTATCGGCAACGAGCTTATTAAAGTCGCGTTCGGTGGTAGCACTAATCGCACCCATGTGGATAATGGCTTCAATATCATTTCTGCCATCCAACCAAGCCATGAGTTGGTCTTTGTCTAAATATTGCGCATATTGGCGCTTGACTAAATTTTGCCATTGCTCGGGGTGTTGGATACTATCCACGATGACCAAATCATCGCGCCCGAGTTTGTGGTTTAAGTGCCAAGCGATGATAGAGCCTATCATGCCCGCGCCGCCAGTGATTACTATCATATGCGTTAGGGTTTACCAAAAACAACAGTATAACGCTTTTAAGGCAACCGCATAACTACAGAGCTTGCAAATACAGCGTTAAAAATTGGCGGAAATTTAAACTTTTTGTCTTTATGTTTTTTGTGCGTTTTAAAAGCGATGTAGGCGTATTAGTGCAACGCAATACGCAGGATAAGCGTGCGACAATTTGCCACATTTATTTTAATTTCATAAGGTTATATAATTGTTTAATAAAATTTCACCTTGGGAGTAAACTCAATATGCATCGCGTTACATCAACAAAAAGTTATCACAACCCGACATTATTTGTGCTGAGTTTGCTGACATTGGCTCTTAATCAAGTTGTTTATGCGCAGGAATCAGAGGCAGTGCAGGTTGGTGATGCGGCAACAGAGTTAGAAATGGTGCAAATACGCGCTACTTCAGACACTGGCTATTCGGTAAAAAATTCAAGCTCTGCTACTAAAACAGATACGCCGATTAAACAAATTCCGCAGTCTATTCAAGTGATTCCGCGTCAGTTGATGGATGATCAACAAAATGTCACGATAGGCGAATCTCTTAAAAATGTGAGCGGTGTAGTGACGAACCATGAGTTTTCAACGCCATCTTTTGAGGCAACTAAAGCTAGAGGTTTTAAAGCTGAGCAGTTGTTAGATGGTTTGACGCAATATTACAACTCTGGCGACCGTGAAAGTTTAGTGAATGTACAAAGTATCGAGGTGCTAAAGGGCTCAAATGCAGTGCTGTATAGTGGCGGCTCAGGTTCACCTGTAGGCGGTGTAGTTAATATCACTTCTAAGTTGCCTCAAGCAAAAGCGTTTGGCGAGCTTGGCGTAAAGCTAGGTACAGACAGTTTTGTACAACCCTTCTTTGACATCAATCAACCCTTAAATGATCAAATATTATTGCGCATTACAGGCGAATATACCAATGCGGATAGCAATACTGATGTAGTTGAGCAAACGCGCTACAACTTGAATCCCTCTATTTTGTTTACCAATAACAGTACAACTTCGCTAGTTTTGCAGGGTAAAATTTCAAGATGGCATCAGCAGGATTATCAAGGCTTGCCAGCGGTTGGCACAGTAGCGGGTAATTTCAATATCAAGCGAGATTTATTTATTGGCGATAAAGACTTGCCTGATAGCAAAACAGAGTTTGACGGCATTTGGGCAACACTAGACCATAAACTCAATGATGTTTGGTCTTTCAATACCAAAGCCCGTTATGCGACTTCTGAATTTGATCAAAAGTCGCAGGCACTTGGTGGTAATAGCCCAGACCGTGCAGAACTTAGCTCTACAAGCTTTTCAATCTTCAATACTCAGTTATTTCAAGAACAAACCGAAAAAACTTTGATGGCAAATATAACTGCTAACTTTGATTGGGGTTCTACTAAAAACACAGTGTTATTAGGTGCGGATTATAGCAAGTTAAAAGATAAAGGTTTTATTGATTTTGACTCTGCATTTGATGGCGACACCTTGCGTGTGTTGGCAGGCGGGTTGGTATTTGACCCAAACATTGTTGATTGTGCTTCATTATTTAATCTCACTTTTGGTTTCTCACAATGCGCTGCAAGCGTGGTGGATTTAAAAACGCCAAGCTTTTCGCCCTATAACAAACCAGGCGCGGGAGTCAATAACACCTACTCAACCAACACGACTTATGGGGTTTATGCCCAGTGGCAAACCCATATTCAAGAACGTTTACATTTGCTAGCGAGCTTAAGACAAGCCCGTGTTGAGATTGATTATGCGGGACCAGAGTTAGACTCAGCCGCAACGTTTAATAATGTACTGTTAGGTAATTTTGTGTCAGTTTATAAGCAAGGAAAAGCCAATACTGAAAAAAATAAAATACTACCCAGAATTGGCGGGGTGTTTGATGTGACGGACAGCTTGTCAGTATTTGCTAACTATAGCGAAGGCTTACGCGGACAACCTTTTGCTTTATTTACAGGCGCACCAAAACCTGAAGAAACTCGCCAAAAAGAGGCTGGTATTAAGTTTGATAACGGCGATATTACAGGGCAAGCCGCTTTTTATCACATCAATCGTGAAAACGTAGCTGTCACTGACCCTGCGAGTGCATCGTTTCGCTCTCTAACAGAAGGCGAGCAACGTTCACGTGGTTTTGATACGGATGTGACTTGGCATATAGCACCATCATTCAGTTTATTAGCTAATTATGCTTATACCAATGCAGAATTTACTAAAACTGTTACTGGTGCAAAATCAGGTAATCAATTACCAGGCGTTGCAAAAAATGCGGCTAGAATTTGGGCGAATTACAATTTTATGCAAGATTCGCTTAAAGGCTTAAGTATGGGCATAGGCGCAACATGGCAATCAGGTATGTTTGTAGATAACGCCAATAGGTTTAAAACTGATAGCTACCACACGATTGATGCTAGTGTAGCCTATAAAACAGAGTGCTATAACCTTGGTTTAACGGTGAAAAATTTAACGAACCAAGATTATTATCAATACTATAATTACTTAGGTGGTCGCGTCGCGCCTGATACTGGTACATCTGCTTACCTAAGCGCATCGTTTAAATACTAATTTAAGGCTACCGTAATGGATCGTAGAAAGTTTATACAGCTTGCTTCTAGCGCAAGTGCGGCACTGGTGCTGGCTAAACTGGCCACGGCAAATGCGGCAGAAGCAAAGCCAGCAAATATTGAAACTGGCGCAAATGCAGATGAAAAGCAACATCTTGATGCAATGAACAAATATGCTGAACTTACGGGTGGCGATAAATTAGTCATTGCTATGCTGATTTATCCTGGCATGTTCTTGCAAGATTTAGTCGGGCCACTCACCGTGTTTGAGTCTTTAATGAATCGTGATATTCATTTGGTTTGGAAAAATTTAGATGTGGTTGGCAATGAAAACCCTGCACAGACTAAGTTAATCCCTGTGCGCCCAACCACCACATTTAAAGATTGCCCTAAAAATTTAGATGTGTTGTTTGTGCCAGGTGGTGTGCCAGGCACACTCACCATGATGGAAGACCCTGAAGTATTAACCTTTTTGGCAGAGCAAGGAAAAACTGCAAAATACGTCACCAGTGTTTGCACTGGCTCACTTATTTTAGGTGCGGCGGGCTTACTCAATGGATACAAGGCGACTAGTTATTGGTCATCACTACCAGCGCTGGCAGAATTAGGCGCAATTCCAACAAAAAGTCGTGTGGTGGTGGATAGAAACCGAGTGACTGGCGGCGGCGTTACCGCAGGCATTGATTTTGGTTTAAAGTTAGTCGCACTTTTACGCAACGAAAACTATGCAAAAGCCGTGCAACTCTATCTTGAATACAACCCAGAACCACCATTCAATGCAGGTTCACCCGAAACAGCCCCAGCCATGGTCACGCAATTCTTAAACGATATGTTTGCAGGCATCAACGAAGCCAGCATCCAAACCGCAAAACGTGCAAAAAAACGTTTACGTGGATAGTTCTTTCTAATGGCTCACTTTCATCAGTCTGCGGAAAAACGCTTGAATATCATCCACAATGGTGTAAGCCACGGGGATAACCAATAAGCTTAATAATGTAGAAGTGAGCAAGCCACCAATCACCGATACTGCCATCGGGCTACGGAATGAGCTGTCACCTGCGCCGAGTGATAACGCAACTGGTAACATGCCTGCGGTCATAGCGATGGTGGTCATGATAATCGGGCGGGCGCGTTTGTGGCAGGCATCCATAATGGCTTCAAAGCGCGTCATGCCGTGGTCGCGCCGCGCCATGATGGCGTATTCCACCAGTAAAATGGAGTTTTTAGTGGCAATGCCCATCAGCATGACCAAGCCGATAAGTGAAGGCATAGAAAGTGCTTTACCCGCCACTAATAAAGCCAAAAACGCTCCACCTAGCGATAACGGTAGGGCAATTAAAATGGTAATCGGCTGCAAAAAGTCTTTGAATAATAAGACTAAAACAAAATAAATGCACAGCACACCTGTGAGCATGGCAATGCCAAAGCTGGCAAAAAGTTCGCCCATCATTTCGGCATCGCCTAGCTCGGCTTGCGCGACACCAGCGGGCAAGTGTTGAATGCTAGGCAGTTTTTTAATGGCTTCAGCGGCATCGCCAATCGGTAAGCCAGAAAGCTCAATGTTAAATTGCACATTGCGTGAGCGGTCGTAACGCGAAATCACGGCTGGGCCGCTGGCCATTTGCAGGCTCGCGACTTGTTCTAGCGGCACGGCACCGCCATGCGTGCTGGGCACCGCCAGCTTGCCTAACGTGCTTAAGTCTTGCCTTGCGGCGTTATTAAGCTTCACCACAATTGGCACTTGGCGTTGCTCTAAATTGAGTTTGGGCAGCAGTTGCTCGTAATCGCCCACGGTGGCAATACGTAAGGTTTCGCCAATTGCGTTGCTGGTGATGCCTAAATCAGCCGCTGCGGCAAAATCTGGCTTCACAATGATTTCTTGCCGCACCAATGCCGCGCTAGAAGCAATGTTGCCCAAGCCTTGAATGGTGCGCAAATCTTTCTCTACCGCGCTAGCGGCTGCGGCAAGGGCGTTACTATCCTCACTCGTGAGTGCTAACACATATTTCTCGCCTGAGCCTTCTAAGCCCACACCCAGCCGTACGCCTGCGAGGGCTTGCAGTTTTGTGCGCATTTCAGTTTCTATCACTTGTTTTTTCGGGCGGCTGCCGCGTGGGTCAAGTTGAATAGTGAGCGTAGCTTTGCGTGTTTCAACTGTGCCACCGCCTGCAAAAGGGTCACTACCTGCCGCGCCACCGCCCACGGTGGTATAAATGCTATTGATATGCTTAATGTCTTTTAATATCAACCGCGCTTGTTCGCTTACCGCCACTGTTTGTGCCAACGTGGCACCAGGAGCGAGCTCAATGCGCACTTGCGTTTGCGAGTTATCATCTGGCGGCACAAAGCCTTTTGGCAATAATGGAATGAGTGAAATTGAGCCTACAAAAAAACCGATAGCAAGTACGGTGGTAATTAAACGGTGGCTGACACACCATTTTGCAAGGTGCATATAAGTGCGCATAATAAAGCCATCTTTGGCTTCTGCATCGTGCTTACTGGGGCGCATTAAATAGGCGGCCATCATGGGCGTGAGCAGGCGCGCTACGAGTAGCGAGGCGAAAATAGCAAAGACGGCTGTCCAACCGAATTGCTTGAAAAATTTACCTGGAATGCCATCCATAAACGCGGTGGGTAAAAAAACGGCAATCAGGGTAAACGTAGTGGCGACCACGGCGAGGCCGATTTCTTCTGTGGCAATCAGCGCGGCTTCAAAAGGGGTTTTGCCCATACGCAAATGTCGCACGATGTTTTCTACCTCTACAATTGCGTCATCTACTAGCACGCCTACAACCAATGACAAAGCCAGTAACGTGACGATATTGACTGAAAACCCCATGTACTTCATGCCAATAAAGGCAGGAATCACCGATAAAGGCAGGGCAACGGCAGATACAAACGTCGCGCGAAAATCGCGTAAAAATAACCACACCACCAGCACCGCCAACAATGCGCCTTCATACAGCATCATCATAGAAGCATCAAACTCCTCTTGCACGGGTGCCACAAAGTTAAAGGCTTCGGTGATTTTAAAATCGGGATGCGCCAATTTAATTTCATCTAATACCTTGTAAACACCCGCGCCCACTTCAAGCTCGCTGGCACCTTTGCTGCGGCTTACTTCAAAACCAATCACGCTTTTGCCATCTAAAAACGCGGCGGATTTTGGTTCGGCAATCGTGTCAATCACATTCGCCACTTGGTTTAAGCGAACGTTACGACCATCACTCAGAGCAATTTGCATACTGGCTAATTCATCGGCAGACTTCACTTTTGCCAGTGTGCGAATTGGCTGTTCGCTACCACTAATTTTGGTGGCACCGCCAGCAGCTTCTAGCTGAATTAAACTGAGTTGACGTGAAATATCCGCCGCAGTAGCGTTAAGCGATTGCAGTTTTTCGGTATCAAGCTCTACCCAAATTTGGCGGTTTACTCCGCCCACGCGGCCAATGCTGCCTACACCTTTCACGCTGAGCAGTTTTTTGGTGAGTGCGTCATCCACAAACCAAGAAAGTGCTTCTGCATCCATACGGTTTGAGGCGATGGTGAATGCCAAAATGGGCGAACCTGCAATGTTGAGCTTGCTCACAATCGGCTCGCGCAAATCATTAGGTAAATCTGCGCGCACTTCAGAAACCGCAGAGCGTACATCGTCCACCGCTTCTTGCACAGGTTTTTCTAAGCGAAACTCCGCTGTTACCGTTACGCTACCATCTTGAATCGTGGTGTAAATATGGCGCAAGCCTTGCAACTTGGCCACCGAGTTTTCAATTTTACGCGCCACTTGTGTTTCAAGCTGGTCTGGCGAGGCACCTGGTAACGCTGCGCTGACGGTGACGGTGGGCAAATCTAAATCAGGAAAATTTTGCACTTTCATGCTGTTAAAGCTCATGCTGCCTGCCAAACATAGCAGCATGAATAAAATCATGGCAGGAACAGGGTTTTTGATAGACCAGCTGGAAATGTTCATTATTTAACGACTCTCACACTATCGCCATCGGTCAAAAATGCGCCGCCACTTTCAACATAATGTGCATCTGTGTTTGATAAATTCACAATTTCTACACGATTTTCTTTGCGTTGGCCTAACTGTACTTTGGTCTGTTTGATTTTATTATTTTCTACTTGCATGAGGTAAGAAAAACCATCGCGCATCACAATTGCGGTGTTAGGTAGGGTTAGTGCATCGCTTTCGCCAATGACAAATTCTCCGCGCGCAAACATGCCTATTTTGGCACTGCCAGCGGGGATATCCACGTACACGAGCGCATTACGCGTTTTGGCATCTACACTGGGTGCGATTGTACGTACAGTGCCTTTTGTTTTACTCCCATCAGGGAGTGTAATATGGGCTTTCATGCCAGTTTTAATGTGTGAAATATCGGCTGAGGTTAAATCTGCTCGCCATTCAATACGACCTTTGCGAATCAGGCGGAACAACTCTTGCCCAGCACCGTACACTGTGCCAACGGTGGCAGGGTTTTGCGAAATAATGCCATCATCAGGTGCCGCGACAACTGCTTGCTTCAGCTTGATATTTTGCACATTTAAACTGGCTTGTGCTGCTTGTAAACGTGCTTTTGCGCTCGCTTCGGCAGTAATGTATTGCTCAATTTGTTGTTTACTTAACGCACCAGAATCTTGAATGCTACGCGCACGGTTAGCGTTACTGGTTGCTTCAGTCAAAGTGGCATTCGCTTCAGCTACATTGGCTTGCATTTGTGCAATGTCAGCTTCAATAGTGCTTGCCGAAAAGCGTGCCAGTACTTGACCATGTTTAACATGGTCGCCCACGCTCACTAGTACTTCGCGCAATAATAAGCCATTGCTTTCGGTGCTCACGCTGCTTTCTTGCCATGCCGCAATATTGCCGTTGGCGTTAATAGTTTTGTTTAATGGTGTTCGCTGTGGCTTAACTGTACTTACGGTGAGTGCTGCTTTGGCGGCACTTTCTTTAATGGCAGTTGTTTCAGTTTTGCTGTCTTGCTTATTTTGGCAGCCGATAATCAATAGACTTGAGGCTAATATAAGTACAATGCTTTTCTTCTTCATTTTTTGTTTCCAATGTCTGAAAGTGCTGATTTATCCCAACCGCCACCTGCTGCGCGGTATAAACTCACCCAAGTGAGTGCGCGTAGTTTTTGGTTGTTAATCATATTATTTTGCGCGGCAATCAGTAATCGGCGATTTTCTTCTAACTCAATTAAGTTGGCAAAGCCAGCATTTACCTTGGTTTGTGTGCTATCAAATGAGGCTTGGTAACCGCTAAGTGCTATAGCAATATCCGCTTGTTGCACTTCAGTGCTATGTAAATTCACCAAAGCCTGCTCTACTTCTTTTACTGCATTGCGGACCTTTTCGCGATAAATCGCTGCATTTTCTTCATATTTAGCAACACTTTTTGCGAGCCCTGCTTCTTTTACGCCAGGGTGAAAAATAGGAAAGGTGATGGAAATCGGTCCGAGTGACCACGTTTTGCCATCAGAAGTGCCAAATCCGCCACCAGAAAGCCACATCCAGCCAATGGAGCCATTGAGCGAAACCTTAGGCAAACTGCTAGCGTAAGTCATTTGAATATCGGCCGCAGCACTCATTAAATCAGCTTCAGCAGCGTAAATATCTGGGCGTTGCGCGATGACATCTGCGGGAATTGCTTCAAGTGCAAACAAGCTGGCAGCATGATGCGGTGCAAAGGGCTGAGCTTGTAGTTGCGCGCGCAAAGTTGGCTCGTCTAAATTAGTGAGTGCAACTAAGGTTTTTATTTCAATTTCGCATTGCGCTTGCTGGGCTTTTAATTGATGCGTTGCATCAGCGAGGCTGGCATTGGCTAAATGGCGATTAGTGGGGGCTGAGAAACCAGCACTCACAGCAATTTCGGTTAAGCGTAATGACTCTGCACGCGAGCTCACATCCGCTTGCAACACACTCGCTTGTAATGTGCAAAAACGTTGGTTAAAGTATGTGTTAGCAAGCTCAGCCGCCACAGCTACGCGGGCTTCATGCCAGCTTGCTTGTGCGGCATTTTCTTGGGCTTGGCTTGCAGTATAAGCGCGGTGGTTAGCGTTAAAAATATCTAATTCCCAACTGGCTTGTACCGCTGCCTGTGTGGTATTGATTGGTTCACCGCCACTTGACTGACTTCCTTGGTTTGGTCCGCCAATACTGATGTTAGTGGCGGGCTGCTGTACACTGCGCGAGGTTGAGGCGGAGCCGTCAAGTGTAGGTAATAAGGCTGCGTTGGCTTGAGTGCGTGTGAAGCGTGCTTGAGCAATGCGTGTTTGTGCTGAGGCGAGTGTAGCCGATTCTTTTTGTGCCGCCTCAATTAAGGTGACTAAAAGTGCATCGTCAAATTGTTGCCAAAATTGCGTTAAATGCTTAGTGTTGCCGTTATGCGGGAGCGTTGCGTGCCATTTTTCAGCAATTTTGGTTGTATTTATCGTGTTTTGAGGGGCGTATTTTTCATATAAAGCTTGCATTGTGGAGCAAGCGTTTAAATTTAGGCATACTAACAGCGCAACGATTGATTGATAGATTTTAGTCATTGATTTATTTATATTTTTATTAAATATTAACTCTCATAATGGCATTTTAACACACACTTATTGCATCATTTAACATGGTTAAGTTATTCATTTGGACAAGTCATCGGCATACTGGTTTGAGCGTTCAGTGAGTTTACGGGCATTGCACTGACTGGCGGTGGGGCGAGACAATACTCTGAGCCATCTATACTCACTATTTTCATCATGCCATTGCTTAGATGGTAAGTGCCTGCGCGTGGTTTTTGCATTTTATTCATTGCGTTAGCTAGCTTAGGTGAAAATTCTCGTTCTGTCAGCAGAACACCATCTTCTTTTTCCTTTGGCATAGCGAGTGCTTCTTCTTTAGCAATGCGGTGGGCAGAGTTCAACAAGTCTTCGGTTGTTTTCTTGGTTTTATCTGGCTCGGTTTCTAAGTTTTGTTCTGTGTTTTTTCCATCACTTTTTGGCACAAAGAAATCTGTTTTTATTTCAGATGAAGAAGGCGTAGCAATTGAGTCTGGCGTTACCTTTGTTTGTAGCTTCATTTTAGCATGTGCGTTTGTTGTTGTTTTCTTAGGTGTAGTTTGCTTGATAATGGCTGGTGTTGTCTGCATTGCTGTAATCACACTTTTAGGTTGTTCATGCTTCACAGGTAGTAATTGCACATTCAATATGAGTCGGGGTGTAGGTAGACTCCTTATGATTTTAATAAAAGAAATCGCAACAACGTGCGCCGATAAAGCCAGCAACAAGAAAGGGGCTAACGATGCATGTGGATTAAATAAAACTTTTCTAGTTTGCATGTGTTAAAGCTATTTAAACACTCGCGATAAATAAGACTTCGCTAATCGTGTATTTACAAATTTTATCTATTTTTTATTTCGTTAAATCAGTCATGGTGTAAAATATAACTTAAAATTTCATTAAGTAAAAGTATTATTTAATGATAATCATGATATTTTAATCGATGAGGTTTAAAGTGAAACAATCTGAAAAAGTAATTTTTAAACGCATAGACATGATTTTTTGGGGCTTATGGCTACTTGCGCCATTTTTGCTTTGGCAGGCTATTCATTTCACTTGGACGATGCCGTATTATCCTTTTGGCGATGAGGTGGACTGCGCAAGAGGCCCAGCGGCAGCTTCATTTTCTGCGTTAGGGCAGGGCTTAGTAGCATTGGCATTTGTGATGGGTATTGGGTTTTATGCGGCATTGATTATTCTCATGCACCGTTTGGTGCGGTGTTTTAAGCGAGGTGAAATGTTAATTTCTGCTACATTAGATACTATCAACAAAATGGCGTGGATTTTTATTGCTATCGCGGTGATTTCCATTCTGCATTACAACTTAAATTTATATTTGCTTTACCGCTTAGGCGATTTGCCTAAATGGCAGCCGTTTTATACCTTAGATATGCTCAGTATTGCTTTAGGCTTAATGTTGTTTGGTTTGCGTATTTTGATTCAGCACGCCATTGTCTTGCAAGAAGACATGAATTTAACGGTATAAAGGTGCGCAAATGACCATTATTGTGAATGTAGATGTCATGCTCGCTAGGCGCAAAATGCGGCTGAATGAGCTTTCTGAATTGACGGGGATTTCAATTCAAAATTTATCTGTACTCAAAACTGGCAAAGCGCGCGCGGTACGCTTTACTACGCTTAATTTAATTTGCCAAGCCCTTGACTGTCAACCTGGGGATATTTTGGAGTATCAAGCTGGTGCTGATGTATATTCAGATGACTAAAATATCGCCCCATTGATTTTAAGTGCAAAGTGACAAGCCGTCCATAATGCGTGTAAATGTAATAAAATAGCACCTTAATTTAACTAGCTGTAAGTGAATAGATAAAAATGACAGAGCAAAATGAAGCCCTCCCGATTGACGAAAATCACGTCATTGCAGAACGCCGTGAAAAATTAAAAGCGATACGTGAAATAGCCAAGGCAAATAACGGTGCGGCTTTTCCTAATGATTTTAAGCCTCTGCATAAAGCGGCAGATTTACATGCGCAATATGGTGAGTTAGATAAAGAAACTTTAGACCCACAAGCTATTTCAGCTACCGTGGCAGGGCGCATGATGCTCAAGCGTGTAATGGGTAAGGCGAGTTTTGCTACCATTCAAGATGCTACTAGCCGTATTCAGTTGTATGTTGCGCGTGATGAAATTGGTGAGGTGCTTTATGAGGCTTTTAAACATTGGGACTTAGGCGACATCATGGGCGCAACGGGGCGTTTGTTTAAAACCAAAACGGGCGAGCTTTCATTGCATGTGAGCGAAATTAAATTGCTGACAAAATCACTGCGTCCCATGCCAGAAAAATTTCACGGCTTGCAAGACCAAGAAGTAAAATATCGCCAACGTTATGTTGATTTAATGACATCTGAAGAAACGCGCGCAACCTTTATTGCGCGTAGCAAAGTGGTTTCTGCGATTCGTAACTTTATGATTCAACATGAATTTTTAGAAGTTGAAACACCGATGTTGCACCCGATTCCTGGTGGTGCATCAGCCAAGCCATTTATTACGCACCATAATGCGCTAGATATGCAAATGTTTATGCGCATCGCGCCTGAGCTTTATTTAAAACGCTTGGTAGTAGGTGGCTTTGAACGCGTGTTTGAAATCAACCGCAACTTCCGCAATGAAGGGCTAAGTGTACGCCATAACCCAGAATTCACCATGATGGAGTTTTACGCCGCTTATACGGATTATCAGTGGTTAATGGATTTTACTGAAAACTGCATTCGCACTGCGGCGATTGCAGCACGTGGCACGGCGGTGTTGGAGTATGCAGGCAAGCCCTTAGATTTAAGCAAACCGTTTCAACGCTTAACGATTGTAGGCGCAATTCAAAAATACGCCCCGCAATACACCTTAGCGCAACTCAATGATGCGGCCTTTTTGCGAGCAGAAATTTTAAAACATGGTGTAAAACCATTTGACCACGCGGGTTTGGGCGCATTGCAATTAGCACTGTTTGAAGAAACTGCCGAAAGCCAATTATGGGAGCCCACTTACATTATTGATTACCCTGTTGAAGTTTCACCGCTAGCACGTGCGAGTGATAAAAACCCAGAAATCACCGAACGGTTTGAGTTATTTATCACAGGCCGAGAAATGGCCAATGGCTTTAGCGAGCTCAACGATGCTGAAGATCAAGCGGCACGCTTTCATGCGCAAATGAAAGCCAAAGAAGCAGGCGATGCTGAAGCGATGTTTTACGATGCTGATTTTATCCGCGCTTTAGAATATGGAATGCCACCCACAGGGGGATGCGGCATTGGCATTGACCGCCTAGTCATGCTGATTACAGATTCGCCCAGCATTCGTGATGTGATTTTGTTTCCCCACATGCGTGCTGAAAGCTAAGAAACACAGCTCAGTTTGTAAATCCCCTATCCCTATGGGAGAGGGCTAGGATGAGGGTAGTCTGCCTTAGATGACCAATGCACTGTTTCAGCCGCTTCTCATCATCAATGAGTAAGCGGCTTTTTTATGTCCTTATTTTTATCTTTCTCATGAAAATCATGAGTTACAAAGCATTAACATTTATGCGTCAGCCTAATTTTAAACCCCGCGTTGAATGACCATCTGCAAGAAAAATGCAGAACTTTTCAAAAACAGGAGATTTAAAATGCGTCAAACATTATTGTTAGGTTTAGTGGCTGTAAGTGTTTCACTACCAGCATTCGCTGATGATGATTATGAAGACCGTGCGCGTGTCATTTCAGTGACACCACAAACAGAGCGTGTAAACACGCCGCGCCAAGAATGTCACACAGAATACGTGCGCGAAAGTGTGTATGAACAACCGCAACGCTCAGTGAGTGGCGCGATTATTGGAGGCATTGCAGGTGGCTTATTAGGCAACACCATTGGTCGCGGAAATGGCCGTATTGCTGCCGCCGCAGTAGGTGCAGGCTTAGGCGCATTAGTAGGTGACCGCGTGGATAATAGCAACCGTAATGGTCGTGAGCACGTAGAATCTCGCCCAGTAGAACGTTGTGTGACCGTAGATAACTGGCAAACCGTTTCAGCGGGTTATTTGGTCAGCTACGAATATAACGGTCGCCAATATAGCACGCTAATGAACCAAGATCCTGGACGCTATATTCCAGTGCAAGTGCAAGTAAAACCTAGCCGCTATGTGACACAAGCCAGCTACAACGATGACAATTGGAGAGAAGACCGAGGCAGAAAGCATCACCAATACCAAGATCGTCATTATTGGTAATTAGCCTTGTGAATTGCTAAAAAGCCGCGCCGTGATGTGCGGCTTTTTTGTTGTGGTGGCTGTAACAAGAGTAGTTGAAATTATTAGGGCAAAAAGCACAGTCAACCTCAACACCGCCAACCCGCTCACCGTCACCCTTAGTGGGCAAGGCAACGGCACGGTGATAGCCGATGCCATACGCATAGCACCAGACACCCCAAGCAACTGATTTGGATCCGATTTAGTGGACGGGCAAGTCATCAGAATGCTGCTGCAATTTGACTGCTAATGTAATACTGACTAGCGAAGTCAGCAGGTATTTGATTACCAATTTTTGCATGTCGCCGAATGCG
>JABFSF010000024.1 GCA_013140755.1 Methylotenera sp.
CTTGGAAATTGGTACACCTTGCATTAAACGCAACGGTATCAAATTGCTTGAAACATTGCGCGCTAAATTCCCAAACAACAAAATATTGGTTGACTTGAAAACAGCTGACGCTGGTTTCTACGAAGCTGAGCCCTTCTTCAAAGCTGGTGCTGACATTGTGACTGTATTAGGTATTTCTGATATGGGTACAATCAAAGGCGTAATTGATGTTGCTAACAAATACGGCAAAAAAGCACAAGTTGACTTAATCAACGTTGCTGATAAAGCTGCTGTTACTAAGGCGGTTGCTGCTGCTGGCGCACACATCATCGGTGTTCACACTGGTCTTGATCAACAAGCTGCTGGTCAAACACCATTTGCCGACTTAGCATTGGTTGCTGGTTTAAACTTGGGCGTAGAAATCTCAGTTGCTGGTGGCGTTAAAGCTGCTACAGCGAAACAAGTAGTGGATGCTGGTGCAACAATCGTTGTTGCTGGTGCTGCTATCTACGGAGCTGCTGACCCTGCTGCTGCTGCTGCTGAAATCACAGCTATCGTTCACGGTTAATTTAACCTATTTCAATAAGTTTTTATTGAAATGAACGTATAAAAATCCTGACTCAGAAATGGGTCGGGATTTTTTTTAAAATTAAAAACATTTAATTTAATAAGGGAATATCATGAGCAGTAGTCAAAAATTGATTTTAGATAAATTAACTAACATTCTGGCAGAAACAGACAATTCTAAATCAGCTGATCTGTTGAAATTGGTTGAAGGAGCTGGCCGTACATTTATTGGTGGTGCTGGTCGTTCATTGTTGGTTTCACGTTTTTTTGCAATGCGTTTAGTACATGCTGGGTATAACGTTAGCATGATTGGTGAAGTGGTCACGCCAGCAATCAAGTCAGGCGACTTGTTGATTTTGGTTTCAGGTTCAGGCGGTACAGAAACATTATTACCATTTGTGAAAAAAGCAAAATCTGTAGGTGCTAAACTGGTTGTGATTTCTATGAAAAAATCTTCGCCAATGGCTGATGCAGCAGATTTGACCATTCAAATCGGTAATGACGGTAGCTTCCCATTAACGCACGGTATGCCAATGGGTTCACAGTTTGAGCTTTCAACACTCATCTTTTTGGAAGCGACAATTGCTGACCTGATTTTTGCCAAAGGGTTGACTGAAGAGGGTATGCGCGCGATTCACGCAAACTTAGAGTAGTTTTTCTTATTGCGTTTAAGTATAAAAAAGCGAGTGAATTATCACTCGCTTTTTTTGTTAATCCGTAGTCTCGAGGCATAGTTTCAATTGCTTTAGCGTGTGTTTTCTGACTTCTTTTGCAAGTGGAACATTACTTATGAGTGACTCACCATAACTTGGCACTAGAGCTTTCATTTTTTGTTGCCATCTATCTGTTTTAATCTGCGCGATAAAGCAACGTTCAATCACTTCTATCATGGTTTTTACGCTTACCGATGCGCCTGGTGATGCACCAAGCAGGGCTGCAATTGTGCCATCTTTTGCGCTTACAATTTCTGTACCAAACTCCAACTTACCACCATTTTGATTACAGTTTTTGATGATTTGAACACGCTTGCCTGCGTTTTCTAAGTGCCAGTCCATTTCATTAGCTTGTGGATAAAATTGGCGTAGCGTAGTGACTCTGGTTTTATGTTTCTGTAAGGCTTCACCGATTAAATAGCGTGTTAAGTCAGTGTTATTAACGCCTACACTCAGCATCGACTTTAAGTTACTAGTTTTGAGTGATTTGAAAATATCTAAATACGAACCTTGTTTTAAAAACTTCGTGGTAAAACCCGCATAAGGACCAAAAAGTAAGGCGGGTTTGCCATTGATAATGCGTGTGTCTAAGTGCGGCACAGACATTGGCGGTGCGCCAATTGCAGCTTTTCCATAAACTTTGCTATGGTGTTGCTTAATGACCTCAGGGTTATTACACACTAACCATTGCCCACTGACGGGAAAGCCGCCATAGCCTACTCCTTCTGGGATACCTGATTTTTGTAGTAATTTGAGTGCGCCACCACCTGCTCCTAGAAATACAAAACCTGCCTCTATAGTGCTTGTTTTTTTTGTGACTGTATCTTTTAAGCGTACATGCCAGCGACCATTTTGATGTTGCTTTAGGCTGGTTACTTCTCTGTTGAGTTTAAGGTCAAATATGTTTTTAGTCTGTAAATGTTGTACTAAATGGCGTGTTAATGTGCCAAAATCCACATCAGTACCATATTTAACTCGGGTAGCAGCGACTTTCTGCTTTTGATTCCGCTGTTGCATCACAAGTGGCATCCACTTTTCTAGCGTCGCAAAGTCTTCACTAAATTCCATATCAGAAAATAAATGGTGCGCTTTCAGTAATTCATAACGTTTGCGTAAAAAAGCGACATCTTCACTGCCCCACACAAAGCTTAAATGCGCGGTGGGGTTAATAAAATGCTGTGGATTAGGCAATACTTTCTGCTCAACGAGGGATGACCAATACTGTAAAGAAGTTTCAAAGGAGGCGTTAATTTCCAACGCACGGTGAATGTCAATTTCGCCATTGGCATTTATTGGCGTGTAATTTAGTTCGCAATATCCTGCATGACCTGTACCCGCGTTATTCCAAGCGTCGGTGCTTTCGGTAGCTACGGAATTTAATCGCTCAACCATGCAGATGGTAAGCGTTTGGTCTAGTTCAGAGAGCAGAGAGGCTAAAGTTGCGCTCATCACACCACTCCCTACTAATAATACATCTACTTTTTGAATTGTCATTTTAAGTGAATTTAAAAAATGTAGGGACTTTAAGCCGTTCCACCTACCGTTAAGCCATCAATTTTAAGCGTTGGCTGCCCAACACCTACAGGTACGCTTTGACCTTCTTTGCCGCAAGTGCCAACGCCAGAATCTAGTGCCATATCGTTACCTATCATGCTCACGCGTTTTAACACTTCTGGGCCATTGCCAATTAGGGTAGCACCTTTTACGGGGTGAGTGATTTTCCCATCTTCAATCATATAGGCTTCTGCGGCACTAAACACAAATTTACCGCTGGTAATATCTACTTGCCCACCGCCAAAATTAGCTGCGTATAATCCTTTTTTGACCGATTTAATAATCTCTTCAGGGGGCAGCGTGCCATTGAGCATATAGGTGTTGGTCATACGTGGCATGGGGATATGTGCGTAGCTTTCGCGCCGTGCGTTGCCAGTTAAAGGCATATTCATCAGGCGGGCGTTCAGCGTGTCTTGTATATAGCCGCGCAAAATACCGTCTTCAATGAGTATAGTTTTGTTAGTAGGGTTGCCTTCATCATCCATGCTCAAAGAGCCTCGACGATTAGCAACCGTGCCGTCATCCACAATGGTAATGCCTTTTGCCGCCACTTGCTGACCTATCATGTTGCTGAAAGCCGAGCTTCCTTTGCGGTTAAAGTCGCCTTCCAAGCCATGCCCAATCGCTTCATGCAACAAAATGCCAGGCCAGCCTGCGCCAAGAACCACCGTCATACTACCAGCGGGGGCAGGGCGTGCATCTAGGTTGGTGATAGCTTGATGCACGGCTTTTTTTGCGTAATCGTGCAAAACTTCATCAGTAAAATAGCTGTAGTCAAAACGTCCACCACCACCAGCGGAGCCTTGCTCACGCTTGCCATTACTTTCGGCAATGACGTTAATACCTACGCGCACTAAAGGGCGCACGTCAGCGGCCATCACACCATCATGCCGCGCCACCATCACTACTTCATATTCCCCAGCAATTGAGGCTGTGACTTGTGTAATGCGCGCATCTAGCTTACGGGCGAACTGTTCTAAGCGTTCTAGTAGTTTAACTTTAGCATCGGCAAAAAGTGAAGCAATTGGGTCGTTTGGTAAATAAAGTGGGGCTGCTTGGCGGGTAATAACTGAACGTGCTGTTTGCTCTGCACCCAAGCTGGCGATTGCTTTTGTAGCTTTCGCGGCTTCTTGTAAGGCATTTAAAGTAATATCGTCAGAATAAGCAAAAGCGGTTTTTTCTCCGCTCACAGCACGCACACCCACGCCTTGGTCTATGCTGAAATTACCTGACTTTACTTGACCTTCTTCCAGCCCCCAACTTTCAGAGCGGCTGTATTGGAAATATAAATCCGCATAATCAATGTGGTGGGACATCATGCTACTTAGCACATTTTGCAGATGCGCTATTTCAAGGTTAGCAGGCGCGAGCAATGCTTGTGTTGCAAGGTCAAAGTGTGCGCCTAAAGATTTTATACTCATCTGGGTTCCAGTATGTAAAAGCTATTTTTATTGGGGGGATTACCCTTTGACTTTCCCCCTGAGTTTAGTGTCTGTATTTCGTTAGTTAAATGGTTATTTTATTTGAGTAGTAAGACAGTTTTTATTGACTTCCCTAGATGCTCATTATAGCGAAATTTTCTTGTAAAACGCGGAATAACTCTTTGAGCGGTCGAATTGCTATGCGGTGTTTAATCATGCAGTTATCTTCATGATAAATCGCGCGTTATCTTTGATAAGGATTCGTATCTTTGTGCAAAGTTAAACTTATTTTTGATAGGTGACAAAAGTTACTTATGATAAGTTTTGATTAGTCCAAACTGATTTCACTGTGATTAAGTGCTAGTCTTAACTCTCAGTATTAACTTAATTGAAAAAAATTGATATGAAATTTACTCCATTATTAACAGTAACAGCACTACTTATTTTATCAAGTGCTGCTTTTGCAGGTGAGTTTGGTGACCGTTGTACTACGGGCTTAACTATTTATTGGTAAAGTGATTGCGACAGACTGTTCTATTTCAGAAAACTATAATGGCAACACTTTGTTTTGGTAATAAAGAGACTAGAGCGATGTATTTGGAAGCTAAACAAACAGAAATTTATTAAAAAAGCGGCTGCATTTTACCCAAAAGTATTAAACGGGATGGCTAAGTAATTTTTCTGATTGACATGACATTAAAAAAGGAGGCTTAGCCTCCTTTTTGATTATTTGCAGTGTTTTATTCTACAAGTAAATCGCGTTTTTCAGGTACACCGTTCATCGCATCGGCATCAGGTAAAGGATCTTTACGCGCTGAAATAACTGGCCAAACTTTTGCTAAGCGAGCGTTGAGTGCAATGTATTCTTGCTGATCAGCAGGCACGTCATCTTCAGCAAAAATTGCTTCTGCTGGGCACTCAGCTACGCATAAAGTACAGTCAATACACTCGTCAGGGTCAATTGCTAAAAAGTTTGGTCCTTCAACAAAGCAATCTACAGGGCAAACATCTACACAATCGGTATATTTACATTGAATACAATTTTCGGTGACAACATAAGTCATTTTTAGTCCTTAACAGCTTAAATTAGCTAACGTGTTATTTTAATGGATATTAGGCGTAAATCAAAAGCTTTTACTACAGAGACACGGAGGCACAGAGAAAACCTTAATTTAGATAAGGTTTGGATGTTTCTTCTCTCCGTGCCCCTGTGTCTCTGTGGTGAATTGATTTCAAATCAAACAATCATCCCCGCGCCTACGGTGTTATTTGTGCTTTCATCAATCACAATAAATGCACCTGTGGCGCGGTTGTTGCTGTAGCTATCTACCATCAATGGTTGTGCGAGCTTAAAGTGAATACGTGCAATGTCATTCATTTTTAAGTCCGTTGAGGCTTGTTGCTCAAGCGTGTTCACATCTACTTTATAGGCAATGCTACCCACTTTGGCTTTAGATTCACGTGAGGTATGTCGAATAATATAAGTGCGTGCAGGTGAAAGAGGTGTTTCTGAGAGCCAGCAAACATGCGCTTCAATCTGTTTTACAGGGGCAATATTACTCCCTGTTTTTACAATCATATCGCCGCGTGAAGTGTCGATTTCATCTTCAAGCAGCAGTGTAATGCTTTGCTCGGTTTGTGCGCTTTGTAATTGTGTATCGCCAATTTGAATGGCTTTAACTTTGCTTTGGTAGCCATTTGGCAACACAGTGACAGCATCGCCTACCGCAATATCGCCACTTTCAATACGCCCCATAAAGCCTCTAAAGTCGTGCAAATCAGCATCGGCACTGGCGTGTGGGCGGCACACAAATTGCACGGGGAATCGAAACTCTTCTGACTGCTCAGTATGTGCAGCTGGTGCTTTTTCAAGCATTTCAAGCAAAGTTTCGCCTGCGTACCACGGCATATTGTCTAATCTATCGACTAGCATGTCGCCATTTAGAGCAGACATGGGGATAAAACGAATGTCGCGTGCTTGTGCCAAGCCGATTTCTTTAGCAAAGGCTAAATAATCCGCACAAATTTTGTCATAAATCGTTTGGTCGTAATTGACTAAATCCATTTTATTGACAGCTACCACAATATGTTGAATGCCCACCAAATGCGCTAAATAGCTATGGCGGCGTGTTTGTGTGAGCACGCCACGGCGTGCGTCAATTAAAATGATGGCTAAGTTAGCAGTTGAAGCTGCAGTGACCATATTGCGCGTATATTGTTCATGCCCAGGGGCATCAGCAATAATGTATTTGCGTGTACCTGTGCTGAAATACCGATAAGCCACATCAATGGTGATGCCTTGCTCGCGTTCTGCCTGCAAACCATCTGTGAGTAGCGATAAATCCACCGCTTCCATTCCGCGCTTTTTAGACGTGTTTGAAATTTGTGTGAGCGTATCGGCCAAAATCGTTTTGGTGTCGAATAGTAAACGGCCAATGAGCGTGCTTTTGCCGTCATCAACGGAGCCGCAGGTCATAAAGCGTAATAGTGAGTCGTTGTGTGTTGTCATGATTTTAAACTTCATTTTTTGCCACAGAGAACACAGAGGGTTAGATTGTCTCGGTGGTCTTTGTGTTCTCTGTGGCTATAATTAAAAGTAACCTTCCTTTTTACGTTGTTCCATACTTGCGTCTGAGGTCTGGTCATCCAAGCGCGTTGCGCCGCGCTCGGTAATTGTTGTGGTTGCGGTTTCAATCACAATTTTGCTCACATTGTCAGCATCACTCAACACTGGTGCGGTACAAGTAATATCGCCTACAGTTCTAAAACGTACTTGCATGTTAATGACTTGTTCGCCTGCTTTAGGTACGTTAATTACTTCGCCTGATGCCAAAGGCACGTTAGCTGGCATCATTGCGCCACCACGCATAATAATGTCGCGGTTGTGGGCAAAATAAATACTAGGCAAACCTAGGTTTTCACGTTCAATATATTGCCAAACGTCCATTTCTGTCCAATTGCTAATTGGAAAAGCGCGAATATTTTCGCCCTTATGTGAACGTGCGTTATACAAGTTCCACAATTCTGGGCGTTGGTTTTTTGGGTCCCATTGACCAAATTCATCACGAAAGCTCATGATGCGTTCTTTAGCACGGGCTTTTTCTTCATCACGACGCGCACCGCCGATGCAGCAATCAAAGCCAAACTCTTCAATGGCTTCAAGTAAAGTGACCGATTGGTGTTTATTGCGTGGTTCGTCTGGCGACTTTAAAACTACCGTGCCACGCTTCATGGAGTCTTCTACCGAGCGTACAATTAAGCGTTCACCCAATTCTGCGGCGCGCTGGTCACGAAAATCAATCACTTCTTGGTAATTGTGCCCCGTATCAATATGCATCAAAGGAAAGGGGAAGCGACCTGGGCGAAATGCTTTTTCGGCCAAGCGTAAAATACACAGCGAATCTTTACCACCTGAAAAAAGCAGTACAGGGTTGCTACATTGCCCTGCAACTTCACGCAGAATGTGGATGGCTTCAGCTTCAAGCCAGTCGAGATGAGATAAAGGTTGTTTAATTGTCATATTTCTATTCTTAAAAAGCTTTCACCATAAAAACCTTCCACTACAAAGATGCAGAGTAAGTTCCTCAAGCTGTCATACATTAGTGCAATGGAATAACTGTTAAGTATTTTATTTTCTCTGTGCCGTTGTGGTGAATGTAAAAAAATTACTTCTTAACGTGTAACCCACATTCTTTATTGTTTGGGTCTTCCCACCACCAGCGACCAGCACGAATATCTTCGCCCATCGCCACTGCACGTGTACATGGTGCACAGCCGATGCTGGGGTAAAACTGATCATGAAGCTTATTATACGGCACTTCATGCAGGCGAATATACGCCCAAACCTCTTGTTCTGACCAATTACTTAACGGATTAAATTTTTCTAACTGGTTACTTTCGTCAAACTCTCGCACAGGTAAACTGGTTCGCGTGGTAGCTTGGGCAGCTCTCATCCCTGTAATCCACGCTTTTTTGCCTTTTAGTGCGCGTTGTAATGGTTCAACTTTGCGAATATGACAACAGCTTTTACGCAAATCAATACGTTCATAAAATGCGTTAATGCCGTTGGTTTTTACATAAAATCCAATTTTATCCGCTTGCGGAAAGTACACATTGAGCTTAGTGTTGTAATGCTTTTCTGTTTTGCTCATTAAGTCATAGGTTTCAGGTGGCAAACGACCTGTATCCAGTGAAAAAATTTCAATCGCTAGCTTATTTTTTATAATGATGTCAGTTAGCACCATGTCTTCAGCTCCAAAGCTATTGGCAAAGGTGACGGCATTGTTGCCAAACTCAAGGCTTGTGTCTTTCAGCAAAGCGTTAGCTTCAGCCGTTTTTGCATTCACACTGGCAATCAATGTTTCAGTCAAACTAGGGCGTGTGGCGGGATTGTTTGCGGCAGGTTTGAGCATGGTTACGCCTGAATCAAAATCTGCCATTATGCACCTCGGTTGTAGCGTTTAAATAAGGGTTTTGGCTCATCTACCGCACCTTGGTAGGGTTGGCTAAAGTCATTTAAACTGGCAATAGCGTCTTGCGCACTGCGATCCGCGCGAATTAAATAGCTGTTAAATCCACTGCGTTTTAAAAAGAATAGTTGATCACGCAGTACATCGCCAAAGGCGCGCAACTCATTTTTAAAGCCATAGCGCGTGCGTAGCAATGTGCCGAGTGAGAATATGCGTCCATCAGCAAAACGCTCTACAAATATGGCAATTAAGGGCAGCGCATTTAAGTTAGCCTGAAATTGTGTAAGTGTTTCTAATGGTTCGTGTGTTGCCAACCAAACACCCACTTCTCCAGCTTGAATGCGGCTGACAAGCTCAGTATTACGTGCAATAAACACACTTAATGGCACAATAATTTTGCCTGCAAGCGGAATAACAGTTTGCGCAATTTGCGCATTTGTTACTGTATTTTCACCTGTGAGTTTAAATAGCACGACTTTGCCTGCTTGTTTGCGCTCTTCTACTTGTGAGGCAGGTAGTTGTACGAGTGTCCAGTTGTCATGGACAATGCTTGCTACACCATTGTGGAGTTGAATTAACTGACTCATGCGGTAGCTCCTTCTTTTGCATAGACATGCGCTTTAAACGGCGCAACGCCTAAGCGACGCACGGTGTCAATAAAGCGTTCTTCAGGTGTGCGTTCTTTCACATAAACTTCAATCAGTTTTTGTACGACGCTGGGCATTTCTTCAGCTGAAAATGATGGTCCAATCACAGAGCCGATGCTGGCATCGTTGCCTTGCTTGCCACCGATGGTGACTTGATACCATTCTGAGCCATCTTTATCTACGCCTAAAATCCCGATATGTCCAATATGGTGATGTCCACAAGCATTCATGCAACCTGATATATTCAATTCAATATCGCCAATATCGTGTAGATAATCTAGATTATCAAACTGCATTTGAATGGCTTGTGCAATGGGGATGCTTTTAGCATTTGCCAGAGAGCAGAAATCACCACCTGGGCAGCAAATAATGTCTGTGAGTAGTCCAATATTTGGCGTGGCTAAGCCATTAGTGCGCGCTTTTTCCCATACGGCCAATAAATCACTTAATTTAACATCCGCTAAAATAAGGTTTTGTTCATGCGAAACACGTAACTCACCAAAGCTGTATTGTTCTGCTAAATCTGCCACTACATGCATTTGTTCTGTTGTGGCATCGCCTGGGGCTTTGCCATGAGGTTTAAGTGAAAGGGTTACCGCGCGGTAGCCTGCTTGCTTGTGCGGATGCACGCAACGTTTCACCCATGCGGCAAAAGCAGGATTGCTGGCAAGGGCGGCATCAAAGCTGGCATCATGTGCGCTTAAGTTTTCATAAGGCATTGCATCAAAATGCTGAGCGACACGCGTTAATTCCGCCTCTGTGATGGTGTTTTCATTGTCCTTTAAATGCGCCCATTCAGCTTCCACTTGGCGTTTAAACTCTTCAATTCCTAAGGCTTTAACTAAAATTTTAATCCGCGCTTTGTAGGCGTTATCACGGCGACCATGCAAGTTATACACGCGAATAATCGCCTCGCAATAAGTGAGCGCGTGTTGCCATTCTAAATGCTCTTCAATTACCACGCCTAAAATAGGTGTACGTCCTAAACCGCCACCCACCCAAACTCTTATGGCAAGTTGCTGTTTGTCATCAATGTAATACTCCATGCCAATGTCGTGCATTTGCACCACAGCGCGGTCTTCCTTAGTGCCACTCACGGCAATTTTAAATTTACGTGGTAATAAGGCAAATTCAGGGTGAAAGGTACTCCATTGACGCATGATTTCAGCCATGGCGCGTGGGTCGGTGATTTCATCGGGTGCGATACCCACAAATTGGTCTGTGGTGATGTTGCGAATACAGTTGCCTGAGGTTTGAATAGCGTGCATTTCTACCGTAGCAAGTTCGGCTAAAATATCGGGCGTATCTTCAAGCTTTGGCCAATTGAGTTGCAAGTTTTGGCGGGTAGAAAAATGACCGTAGCCTTTATCGTACTTTTTGGCAATATCGCCTAGTTTACGTAATTGGCGGCTAGATAACATGCCATAAGGTACAGCAATGCGTAACATTGGGGCTTGGCGTTGAATATATAAACCGTTTTGCAAACGCAAAGGGCGAAACTCTTCTTCGGTGAGTTCACCAGCTAAATAACGGCGAGTTTGGTCGCGATACTGCGCTACGCGCTCGTTGACTATTTGTTGATCTACTTCATCATACTTATACATGTTTTAAATCTCAAAATTTCACTAATAATTAGTGAGTTAGGTCGTTGTTAGCTTACTTTGCTATTTAGTGAAGCACCAGCTTAAAGCCGACAAAAATTAGGATGCACGCTAAAGCAATGCGCACCCAGTGCTCTGCCACTTTAGAACTTAAATGACTGCCGATATAAATACCAGGGATGGAGCCAATCAGTAAAATACCTAATAAACTATAGTTAATTGTGCCCAGTGTAGCGTGACCAAGCCCCGCAACCAGCGTAAGTGGTACTGCGTGTGCAATATCGCTACCAACAATTGTGGTAATTTTTTTGTGCGGATAAAGCATAATCAAGGCAGTCACACCAAGTGCGCCCGCCCCTACTGATGTGAGCGTAACAAGTGCACCAAGTACCATACCCAGTACTACAGTTGAAGGTTTAACATATTGTTCTGGTATCCACCGATCTTGCTTAACTAATTGCATGAGCTTATTACGAAACAAAACTGCTACAGAGGTGATAATTAACGCAACCCCCAACCAAAATTTAATAGCTGCAATAGCATTATTGGATTCAATATCTATCGTTTTTAAAAACAAAATAGTTAAAATAGAAGCTGGAATGCTACCAACAGAGAGGAATTTGACCATACTCCAATCAATGTTGCCTAATTTTCCATGTGCAAAAATACCCACAGACTTGGTAATAGAGGCATAGAGCAAATCTGTGCCAACAGCCACAGCAGGTTTAATGTGAAAAATGAGCAGTAAAATGGGGGTCATTAAAGAGCCGCCGCCCACGCCAGTTAAGCCCACTAACAAGCCAACGACAAAGCCAGCAACGATGTAACCAAATTCCATGAGGAGTATCCGATAAAGATATTTTTTTTGAGTGCGCACTATAGCATTTTTTAACCAATACTTTTATAACAAATTGTTCTATCATATAGTTTTTAGTTATATAAAAAGCTTAAGTATTTATTATGAAAATTCATCAGTTACGCTATGTGCATGAAGTTGCCAAAAATAAATTGAACATTTCAACTGCGGCTGAAGTATTGCATACCTCGCAGCCAGGGGTGAGTAAACAAATTCAATTGCTTGAAGATGAGCTTGGCTTGCAAATTTTTCAGCGTAATGGCAAGCGTTTAGTGGGGGTTACTGAACCTGGCGCAATTGTGATTGACTTGGCGCAACGTGTGATGCGCGAGATGGAAAGCATTAAACGCGTAGGCGATGAGTTTGCGAATGTCAGCACAGGTACGCTAACGATTGCGACTACGCATACCCAAGCGCGTTATAAATTACCAGCGGCGGTTAAAGCCTTTATTGAAATGCACCCAGAAATTAAATTGACGATTCATCAGGGTAGCCCAGCGCAAGTGTCTGAGCAGGTGATGAGTGGTGAGGCGGATATTGGGATTGCCACTGAAAGTATTAGCCATTTTGATGAGATACTGTGTTTGCCGTGCTACCAATGGAACCGCTGTGTGGTGATGCCTGAAGGACACCCGCTGTTAAAGGAAAAAAGCTTAAGCTTAGAAAAATTAGCCAGTTACCCGATTGTAACGTATGACTATGCGTTTACTGGCGCAACCTTGGTGAGCCGCGTGTTCCATGATGCGGGTTTGGAGCCTAATGTTGTGTTGACAGCAATTGATGCTGATGTGATTAAAACGTATGTCAGTTTAGGTTTGGGCATAGGCTTGGTAGCACAAATGGCGTATGACAAAGAACGTGATGCTAATCTTGCTATGTTAGATGTCAGTCATTTATTTCCTGCTAGCACCACGTATTTAGGCGTACGCAAAGATGCCTTTTTAAGAAGTTATATGTATGATTTTATGCAGCTATTAGCACCAAAGTTTGATAAGCGTGATATAGAGCGTGCGTTAAAGTTATCTTAGTGTGGCTTGTGTAACAATAGTTACTGAGCATGTTGAGCGAATACCGCAATATGCAAGCATCCCTCTAGTAAACAGCATTTTTTGGAGAGCATGATGAAATATGGATGGAATGTGATTTATGCAATCAGCTTAATGTTTTTTGCGGCGAATGCCAGCGCAGAAAGTAGTGGTTTGCCTGCCATCAATCCTGATAGCGCGATTTATGAAATCCCTGTGCAAGAAGGCTTGAGTTATCAAGATGTGGTGGATAGCTTAAAAAGCGTGTCTCAAGGGATGAACTTTGTGAGCCCTGCCACCTTTAATATTGCTGAGCAAATGAAAAAGCGTGACATTGACCCACAAGGTGTGAAAGAAGTACATGCGATATGTAACTTGGGGATGGGAACTGAAATTATGCTTGATCACCCTGAATTTATTGTATTTGCACCATGCCGTGTTGCACTTTATGAGAAGCCAGATGCACAACATAAAATGAGGCTTTACCTAGCTTTAGATAGGCCTACGTTTGATTTAAAAAGTATCAAAAACCCAACTGCGCGCGCTAAAAAATCAGCACAAGCGTTAGAAGATAGCTTAATTAAACTGCTAGAAAAAGCGAGTAGAGGTGATATTTAGAGAAAAAATTGACTTGAGCTAATGCAAGTAATTACTTTAGTTGCACTAGCTCAAGTGCTGAGTCAAATCAATGACTCAATGGATGCCGCGCACTGCGGGCATCCATTGAAGATGATTTAAACAATCACAATATCCGCCACTGTTAAAGTAGGGTGTGTTGAGAGCGTTGCAAACTGCACTGCCGTTCCTGCGCCATTACCATCTGCATCGTAATAGAGTGCGCCTGTAGTGCTGTTGTACCCAATGTAATCATTCGCATCAACTGCACCAGTAGCTGCATTATAAAAATTAGCTGCTTTTAAAACACCCGTGACAGTGAGTTTATTAAAAATCGCATTTTCTAAATAAATGTGATCTGATGCATGTGTAAAGTCAGTAATTATATCTACATTGCTGCTTGCATTGAGTGCAGTGTTAAACATAAATACATCTGCATCTGCACCGCCAGTGAGTGTATCGTTACCCAAACCGCCTGCGAGCGTATCAATACCAACTCCACCATCTAGGCTGTTGTTACCATCATTGCCTGTGATGCGGTTTTTAAGTGCATTGCCAATACCGCCTACATTGCTGGCCCCTGTTAAAGTCAGATTTTCTACGTTGCCGCCTAATATACCTGCACCATCGGTATCTGTTAAGTTGTAGAAAACACTGGAGAGTACAGTATCAACTCCGCCAGTTGCACCAGCGGCTTCAATCACATAGTCGTTGACTGAGTCAATGATGTAAGTGTCGTTACCTGTGCCACCTGTCATTGCGTCGTTGCCCACGCCACCATCTAGAGTATCGTTGCCTGCCATGCCAGAGAGCTGATTGCTATTAGCATTACCCGTAATGACATTGTTGAGTGCATTACCTATACCTACAGTAGCACTGCCTGTAAGGGTGAGTTTTTCTAAATTAGCCCCTAAGGTGTAGCCACTAAAATTAGCTTGCACGCTATCAATCCCCGCGCCTGCAAGAGCTGTTTCAACGATAACATCTAACGTGCTGTTAATCACGTAAGTGTCATTACCTGCGCCACCTGTGAGGGTGTCATTGCCAGCACCACCATCAAGTGTATTAGCCGCACCATTACCTGTTAGTTTGTTATCAATGCTGTTGCCCACAAGGTTAAATGTTGCAGTGCCAGCAAGCACAGCGTTATCTACATTGTTTGCAAGCACATAAGCATTGCCAACGATTGTTGTTGTGATGATTTTGGCAGTATCAATACCTGCGTTAAATCCTTCTTGCATGATGTCATTAGCATCGTCAATAATATAAACATCATTGCCCGCACCGCCAATCATGTTGTCTATGCCTAACCCACCATTCAGTACGTTATTAGCACTATTGCCTGTAAGCGTATTGTTTAAGATATTGCCTGTTAGGTTTAGTTTAGAGGTGAATGTTGCATTAGCATCTAGGTTTTCAATGTTTAATCCAAGCGTAATATTGCTTGCAACAGTGTTTGTAGAACTACCTCTTAGCACAATGGTATCTGTGCCAGCATCAAGTGCTTCGGTGACTGAGTCTTGCAACATGCCTGTCATTACTGTGCCAACCAATGCGGTTCTTAAATCTACAGTATAGGTGTCGTTTCCTAAGCCACCTGCAAGCGTGTCTATACCTGCGCCACCATCTAAGCTGTTATTGCCATCATTACCTGTGATGCGGTTTTTAAGTGTGTTGCCAGTAGCGTTGATATGGTTGCTGCCTGTGAGCGTTAAGTTTTCTACATTTGCGCCTAGCGTACCTGTGTCATCAGTATCAACCAAGCTATAAGTAATGTTTGATTGTATGGTATCTACACCACCTGTAGTACCAGCAGTTTCACTTATCAAGTCACCTGCATCGTCCACTACATAAACATCATTGCCAGTGCCACCAAGCATCGTATCTAAACCTGCGCCACCATCTAATGTATCGTTACCTGCACCGCCTTCAAGACTGTCATTATCGGCCTCACCATTTAAGATATCGTTACCTGTGCCACCATTTAATACATCATTGCCTGCACCGCCACTTGCTGTGTCATTCCCAGCCAAACCTTCGAAAGCATTATCTACAATGCCACCAGTATAAGTGTCTGCGCTAGCAGAGCCATAATCGACTGGTACATTGGATGTAGTAAAGGAATAGGTATTTGTGCCTGTAAAACTATTGCCTGCAATGTCTTTCACGTTACCTGTGGTAATAACGATGCTATATTCAGTGCTGATATTTAAATCTGCAGTTGGGTTAATGGTGAGTTTAGTGCCAGAAACGCTTAGATTGGTGCTAGTGGCCACATTATAAGTGGCCACTACAGTGCCGCTGATGGCTTCTTTAATCACAATGCTACCAGTACCTAATTTAATCGCTTCACTAAAGGTGATGACAATATTGGCATTAGGTAATACGCTAACGGCATTATCGCTTGGGCTAAATGTAGTGGCTGTAGGTGCAGTAAAATCAAACGCAGAAGGGAACATCGCATCAAGGTGATAAACCGTGCCACCAATTTGCACTGTTTCAACACTATTGAGCGTGTAATGCCATGTGCTTGCGCCACCTACGCTATCTAGCTTAATGGAGTTGCCTGAGCCTCTAGTGAATGAAAAAACTGCGCCATGATTTTTGGCTCTAGGGTCAAAGAAGAGGGTGTCAGTGCCATCACCACCATTCCAAGTGGCGGTTTCTCCATACCTCCCAGCGGGGTCACGTACATATAATGTGTCATTGCCAGCGGTGCCGTTGTATATTGCCATCGTGTTGTTTTCCTAACGTTGCTTTCAGATGTAAAAATGGGTTAAAAAATAAGATTGAAAATAAGCAAAATTTATACCTAAAATTTCATTAAAAAATATTTTTTATAGCCATATAATTTTTAAGGGTATTTTCTCTTTGTTGGTACTTTTTATAGGTAATACTTCAATTCATTATGCTGATATTTAAGGCTCGAATGCGCAAAAATCGTCAGTTTCATTGAGATGAAGTGACGATTTTTGCATGTTTTTGCGAAAGTGAAATGAACGTGGCGCGGCTAAAAATACTTAATCCCGCTTGCGCGGGATTGATGGGGAGAAGTGAGCAGTTTTATAAAAGTGCTTTATTTAAGCTTTCTATAAATTGTTCCGCTTCTTGGTAGCCTAGCACGGTATTAGCACTCAATTCTTTGCCAGTTTTATCAAAAAAGATAATGCCAGGAGGACCAAATAATTTAAAACGTTTAAGCATTGCACTGTCCTCCGCAGTGTTTTTGGTCACATCAGCTTGTAATAAGATAACTTCGCTTAAGCGCGCTTGTACTTTAGGGTCTTTAAAAGTCAATCTTTCGTACTCTTTGCATGAGGTACACCAATCAGCGTAAAAGTCTAACATCACATATTTGCCTTCTGCGCCAGCAATCGCAGCATCTAGTTCTGCTACGTTAGCCACGCGTTTAAAGTGCAACTCTGTTGAGGCTTCTTTAGCCTCTACGCTACGAATACCTGCAAGTGGTTGTAATGGGTTGGTGCTACCAAGCATTGCACCTAAAAATTGGCTGATACCAAGGAGCAGTGTAATGACCCCGATGCCTTTCCAAAACTTAGACCAGTTGGTTTTATTGGCGGGTAGCGGGTCAAGCGCGTGCATATAAATTGAAGCGGTAATTAGCAATGCCGCCCATAACAACATTTGCACAGACACAGGAATCACCGCACTGATTAAATAAATGGCCATGCCTAACATCATGACGCCAAAGAAATTGCGCACGGCAACCATCCAATTACCTGCTTTTGGAAGTAAAGCTCCTGCAGATGCGCCTACAATCAACAATGGTACGCCCATGCCTAATGATAAGGAAAATAGTGCTAAACCACCTAATACCACATCATGTGTTTGACCAATATAAAGCAACGCCCCTGCTAATGGTGCGGCGACACATGGGCTTACAATCAGAGCTGAAAGCACGCCCATCACAAACACGCTTAAAAATTTTCCACCTTTGATTTTGTTCGTAAAATTTAATACGCTAGATTCCATGCTACTAGGTAATTGCAACTCATAAAAGCCAAACATAGAAAGTGCAAGTAACACAAACACCAAAGCACTAGAGCCAAGCACCCAGGGGTTTTGTAAAGCGGCACTAATTAAATGCCCTGATAAACCAGCAGCAATGCCTGCTAAAGTGTAGCTTACTGCCATGCCTAAAGTGTAAGCAACGGATAAGTTGAAAGAGTGTATTTTAGTGGTGGTGCCTTGCCCCACAATAATGCCAGAAAGAATTGGAATCATCGGAAACACGCAAGGAGTGAGTGATAGCAATAATCCAAAGCCAAAAAAACCTAATACGATGAGCCAAAGATTACCGCCTTTGAGTAGTGAGTTTACCTCATCACCATTACCTGTATTGGATGCGGTGTTGTCCGTGCTACTTTGAAGGGTTTCTGTGGGTGATACGGCGGCAGCATTGCTGGCAATCATGCTGTCACCATCGGTTTTGATGTGTGATAAACCTGTGGCTAAATCCAGCGTAATTGTTTTAGTAATGGGTGAATAACACAAGCCTTTTTCACTACAGCCTTGGTATTTTGCAACCACATCAAGCGTTGTGGGGGCGGCTTTTGCATAACTGACTTTGGCAATGACTTCTGTGTCGTGGTGATACACTTCACTTTCACCAAAGTTAGGGTCTTGCTTGATTTCACCTTTTGGAAAAGTTGTTTCTATGCTACCAAGTGCTTCATCAGAGAGCGATAAACTCATACGCTTACGGTATAAATAATGCCCTGGTGCCACTTTAAAGCTGGCTTTAATGGTGTTGGCATCTACGCTGGTTAAATCAAGTTTAAAGGCTTGCTCGGGCTCTAAAAATTCAGCACTGTTATTTTCAGTCACTGAGAGGGGTTCTGCAGACGCATTAGGTTCTGCATACAGGGTAGGGGAGAGTAAGCAGAGTAATAGCAACAGCCGTTTTATCATGCGTTGGATCATAAGTAAAAAATCTTTCGTGTTTAAAATGCTTGGTGTTTAAAGTATTGGCTACAAGCAAGTGTTAAAAATCTTAATTGTATGAATATCTTACGTGAATTAAGTTTCAGGATATTTGTAGGATAGATAATTTTTACCTATCCTACACCCTTAAGTCATCCTTATATAATCACAATATCCGCCACCGTTAAAGTAGGGTGGGTAGAGAGTGTTGCAAACTGTACTGCACCGCCAGCACCACTACCATTGGCATCATAGTAAAGTGCGCCTGTGGTGCTGTCATAACCAATAAAGTCATTGGCATCCGTTGGCCCTATGCTGGCATCATAGAAATTGGCCGCTTTTAATATGCCCGTATAAAGTAGTTTACCAAAAATAGCATTCTCTAAGTAAATGTGGTCTGAGCCTGCGGTAAAGTCAGTCACTACATCTAAGTTAGTTGTTGCATTCAATGCTGTGTTAAAGATAAATACGTCTGCATCAGCACCACCTGTAAGTGTGTCACTACCTGTACCACCAATCAGTTTGTCAGCACCAGTGCCGCCTGTAAGATTGTCATTGCCAGTGCTACCAATCAGCTTATCAACACCTGCACCGCCAAGAGTGTATCGTTACCTAAACCACCATTAATGGCATTAGCGGCATCATTACCTGTGAGGATGTTATCTAACCCATTGCCAACCAAAGTTAATTTAGTTAAACCAGTCAGACTTGCATCTAGATTCTCGATGTTTGCGCCAAGTGTAATTGCACTGGCTACTGTAAGCGTAATTGCCGTTGCGGGTGCAGCAATTACAATAGTATCTGTGCCAGCTGCCGCACCTTCTGCAACCGCATCTTGCAACGAGGCTACTTTTACCAAGCCTACCATTGTAGATTTTAGATTAACATGGTAAGTGTCATTTCCTGCACCGCCATTTAAAGTATCGATACCTGCACCGCCAGTGAGTACATTATTGCCACTATTCCCTGTGATTTTGTTAGCAAGCGCGTTGCCTGTGCCGTCAATGCTAGCACTGCCTGTGAGGGTGAGGTTTTCTACATTGCTACCTAAAGTGCCTGTGCCGTCAGTATCTACTAAGCTGTAGGTTGCATCAGATTGAATGCTGTCAATACCGCCTGCTGCGCCTGCGGCTTCAACAATCATGTCACCTGTATCAACCACATAAATATCGTTGCCAGTGCCACCCGTCATGGTGTCTGCACCTGCGCCGCCATTCAGAGAGTCATTGCCAGCACCACCATTGAGGCGGTCATCGCCACTAGAGCCAGTTAAAGTATCATTACCCGCTAGGCCGTTCATTGTAGTATTGTCAATTGTCGGTGCAACTAAGGTATCATTACCCGCTGTGCCATTGACGACAGGACCACTTGCCGTAGTAAAGTGATAATTTGCAGCTACGTTGCCTGCATAATTATTGCCAGCAGTATCTTTAATGCTGCCACTGCTCAATGCCACCGTATAGTCTGTGCTTAAGCCTAAATCTGCTGTTGGGTTAATGGTAAGCGTAGTGCCTGAAATGCTGACATTGGCATTATTCGCCATGCCTAGCGTTGTGTTGTAGGTAGCAATCACATTGTTAGTGCCTGTTTCGGTAATCGTAATCGTGCCTGTACCAAACTTCACTGCTTCATTGAATGTGACTACAATATTTGCAGTGTTAGAAACATCAACTGCGTTATTCGTAGGAGAAAATGATGCTGTAGGTGCTACAGTATCTCCAAATGCGCTTGGAAACATGGCGGTGAGGTCAATAGTTTGATCATTAAACTTAACTTTCTCAATACTATTGAGTGTATATGTCCAAGAAGATCCAGCTGTCACCCCACTCATGGTAATTGAACTTCCGTTTTGTACGAAGGTAAAAACAGCGCGTCCTGGCGCATTGTTGTGAACAGCAAAGTTGAGGGTGTCAGTGCCTGCGCCGCCGTTCCAGGTGGCTGTTTCGCCATGTCGTCCAGCAGGGTCTAAAACGTTCATAGTGTCGTTGCTTGCTGTACCATTGTAAGTGTTTGCCATGATTGCCTATTCCTTTGGTTAAAAATAAATCATTTATTTGAATGAATAATTACGATTGTTTTTGATACATTTTTCCTGCATGATCAATTGCTAAATACGCTAAATTAGATTCTTCTAGCCACGCAATTGCATCGGCTTCTCTTAGCATAGCAATGGTGGTGTAAGTGCCTGATGTAATTGAAAGTGGTGCTAATACCGTGATGGATTGCCAGTAGCACACAGGTTGCCCAGTGCGGGGTGAAACAATATGACAGTAGCGTTTGCCTTCGTACTCAAAGAATTTTTCATAATCACCACTGGTGGCTAATGCGCCAACAGTAAGGGGGATGCTGGCGATAATTTCGCCCTTTTGGCGTGGGTGTAGTATGCCCATCACCCATTCTGCGCCATCTGGTTTAGCCCCAATGGCGCGTAAATCCCCACCTAAATTCACATAGCCATGTTTAATACCATTGTTGACTAAAATAGTGACTGCTCTATCTACCGCGTATTCTTTGCCAAAGCCACCAAAATCAATCTCCATGCCTATTTGGGGGAGTTTAATCTGATGGTCTTTGCGCTCAATTTGTTGCCAGCCAATCAAATTGAGCAATGGAGCGAGTTGTGCTTCGCTGGGCACGACTGCGGTATTGAAGTTCCAAGCTCGTCTTAAAATGCCTGAGCTAATATCAAACAGACCATCGCTGATGTTAAACAAAGTATTTGCATAATTTAAGAGTGATTCAGTTTCATCGTCATGCGCCACCCAATCATGCCCAGCGGCCGCATTGATGCGTGAAACAACGCTATCAGGCTGATAGCGCGTGTATTTTTTTTCAATACGGCGCACTTCGTTAATGGCAAGTTCAATGCAACGGATGGCCTCATCTTGGTTTTTGGCCGCAATCACAATTTCACATGCGCTCGCCATGGCTTTGAAGTCCACACGATATAAACTTGGGTCGCTCGCGCCTTTTAATGGTGATGTTGGTGGGCTGGTTTGTGTCATATTATTATCAAACGCATTGTTAAAGTTATCAGCTAAAGAAAGTGTTTTGGCAGGGCGCGTGTTTTTTCAACACACGCGACTTTTAAAACTTACGAGAAATACCAAATTGATAGCTTCTAAATTTAAATGGTTCTAATATGCCATCGCCATTGCCCGATAACGCCCAGCTTTCTTTTTGCTTATATTGCTCATATTTGAAATCTACCAACCAATTTTCATTGAGTTGTTTTGCCACTTTAAAGCCCCATGTCCATGCACCATATTCTGCAAGGCGTTGGTCGAGTGATTTGTATTTAGCTGCTACTGCATTTGCAAACGCAGGATCTGATGGCTCAATGCCAATATAAAAATCAGCTGCTGTTTGCGTGTGGTAGCGCAACAAAGGCATTACGCTCCAACCATTACCAAAAGGTTGCACGTATTCGGCTGAAAGTGTGTGACCTTCTATCCCAAAAGTATCAGTGTAATAACGGTAGCTTAAGTGGCTAGAGCCATCGGTTTGATTAAAGTGATGGTTCCAACGTGCCAAGACTGTGGTACGGTCTTTTGATTCAGGGCGGTTGTCTGCAGATTTATAAGGATCAGAAAAGTAACCTCTGCCTTCAGAGTAACCGAGATTAAACTGCACAATGTCATTGATGGTCAGCACTTGAGTAACGCCAACAATCCAATCTGTGAGGTGTTTTTTCTCAGGGGGTAAATGTTCGCTGGCAATAATTTCATCATTTGAAACTGAAACGCCTGCATTAAACGTGGTGTTTTTGTCTTCACTTGCCACCGTGCCTTGTAGTGAGAACCCGCGTGAAAAATAGTCATGTTCATTTGATTGATTAACACCTACTGAAATCGATCCGCGTGGTAGGTAGCGTGTGACGCTCAAATTGCCTGCATCACGATGCTCAGTGAGTTTAGTTAAATAGCTTGAGTGATACCCAGGGGATGCGCCCGTGATAGAGTCACCCACATATCCTGCGGCAATTGACCATTCACCAGCAATAGGTGCCATGATTGAAAGCGCATGGGCTTTCACTTTGATGCGGTCTTTGCCTTGAGAGGAAGATGCGCCCGTGGCTGAATCAGCAACGCCACTTTGGCTATCTAAATAATCTAAATACTTATAGCTAATTAACCCATGTTCTGGTGCGCTTTCTGCGTGTGCAATGGCAGGTAATGCCATGGTGGCAGCCATGAGCAAGGCAGCTTTGCTGAGTTCAGTAGTAGCTAAGTTTTTATCTTTGAGCGCAGTCATATTGTTCGTCTTTTTCTGTTGTTCAATTGCTTTGGGTGAAGATTGGCGGTTTGCAATAGTGCTAATTGCAACCACAGCCACCACCACCCACGCCACCGCCGCCAGAAGCGGCTTCTTTACTAAAGTAAGTGTGTTCGGTGTAGCCTGTATCAAGCCCATCGCCTTCAAAAGTCATTTCAGGTTTAGCTAAATTTCCTTTTTCCCACGGCTGCACTTTTTGCACTCCCGCGCATGAGGTCAGTAAAAAAGCCACAAGGGTGGCTGTTGATAACTTGATTAACGTATTCATTTTTTATCTTCTAAAGAAGCTTTAGTGGTGGCTTTGAGAGAGTCTTTGATTTTTTGCTCTAGTTTGTCGCGGTCTGCGGCGTTAAAGCCTGTATGTTGATAAATCACTTTGCCGTCTTGGTCAATTAAAAAGCTGGTTGGCATCCCTTTAACGTTATATGCTTTTGGGGTGTTGCCTTTGTCATCAAACGCTACTGTAAAATTAGCAGGCGTTGAGGCTAAAAATTTTTGCGCGTCTTTAGTATCGCTATCTAAATTAACACCAATGATTTCAAAGCCTTGCGCTTTGTATTTTTCTTGCATGGCATTCATCCAAGGGAATGATTGCTTGCAAGGACCGCACCAAGAAGCCCAGAAATCTAAATACACTAACTTTCCTTTGCTGTTTGATAGCTTTACGTTCGCCTGTTTACCAGGTAAATCAAAATCAGCTGCCTGTGTAGTAGCAGGCTCTTGCGCGATTGCTTGGCTCATGAGCAGACTTGAAGCTAGCGCAAATGCAATGCCATTGCGTGCTAAAGATTTTAAATAAGTCGTCATTTTCATTTCCTTTTTATAGGTCTGTGATGAAATGCCCAATTTCATTAGGCATCAGTTAAAAATTGGTTCAATCATAATTTTTTAAAGCAAAGATTATGCCACAAAGATCCATTACATTTTAGCCACCTAATTTCGTTGTTATATCATGATGTTAAATGCATAAAATCATGATGATGGTTTTAACTTTAGCTTATTTTCCTTGATAACTTTTCATTAACCATACTTAAAATGCAGTTACTTGCATGTTGAATAGTGCAAATTTTGCAGGCTATCACTAGCCATTTTAGTTATATTAAAATGACAAGGCTTCATTTTTGTGTAAAAAAATTACACAACAGAAGATTACTGCTTGTTTTTGGTGGTGTCAATATATTTGTGTGAAATTTTTACACGTTGATGTAAAATGATAATCATGAATGAAAATCTGACTTCTACAATCAATCAGAAGCATTTAGTGTTGCTTGCCACTTTGCGCCAGCTTATGAAGCCGCTTGTGCGTTTGTTGCTATCGCACGGCGTTACTTACCCTTTACTGCTTGAAGAGTTGAAGCGCGTGTTTGTTGAAGTGGCGGAGCGTGAATATCCTATTCATAATAAGCCACAAACTGATAGCCGTATTACCTTGCTCACAGGCGTGCATCGTCGCGATGTCAATCGTATTCGTCAAGCGCATCAACCAGAATTAACTCCTAAAAGTAACTTTAGTTCACTCCTGATTGCACAGTGGATAGGGCATCCACGATTTATAGATGAAAATGGCTTACCTAAAAAATTGCCAAAAATGTCTGTAGTAGAAGGTGAAGAGTCATTTGATTCTTTGATTGCTAGTGTGAGTAAAGATATACGCGCAAGACCTGTGTTGGATGAGTGGTTAAGAGCAGGCATCATTGAAGTAGATGCGCAAGCAAATTTGCAGTTAAACACTGAGGCGTTTATCCCTAAAGAAAATTTAGAAGAAAAATTGTTCTTTCTTGGAATGAATGGGCACGACCATCTAGCCTCAGCAGTGCACAATGTCATGGATATTAAACCAAGCATGATGGAGCGGTGTGTGTATTACGATGGCTTAGATGCAGCGCAAATAGCGCACATTCAGGCATTAGCAAAATCAAAGGGCATGGAGTATCTAAAGAAAATTAATCAAGAAGCATTGTTGCTTGAGACTGAGGGCTTGGAAAAGTCATTAGGTTCAATTGAGAAGCCAATGTTCAGAATGAACACAGGTGTATATTTTTACTTTGAGCCAAGCTCAGAAAACCAAAAAAAAGAGACTTAAATTGAGATTGCCTAAATATCTACTTGTGTTGTTAGCTTCACTCCATGCGGCAGGCGCACAGGCTGCCAATGTGTGTGATGGCGGCACAATGGCAGAAATTAATATTGAGGGTTCTGGTATTGGTGGTACAGGAAACCAAGAGTTTGAGGGAATTGGCGGCACTGGGCACGGCGGTATTGGCGGTACGGGTTTGCAAGCAAATGATTCCACAGGTGAAAGTTTTCTGATGGGAGTGATTACTGGATTTGCCAGCATTTGCGTGAACGGTATTGAGGTGCATTATGATCAAACTACTGCAGTTGAAAATAATGGAGTGCTGGAAAGTGGTGAAGCTTTAAACATAGGGCAGGTTGTTGCGATTGCTGCGGCAGGTAGTGGGCAAGAAGTCAAAGCACAAAAAATCACCGTTATTCATGAGGTGGTGGGCGTAGTGAGTCATATAGACATTGCAGCTAAAACGATTAAAGTGATGGGAAAAACCATTGATGTTTCAAAGGCTCTTAATCGTGGGCAAGATTTTAAAGTGGGTGATCAAGTGCAAGTAAGTGGCATACGGCACGCTAATGGCGTAACTCAAGCAACAAGGCTTGATAAAGGGCATGGTCAACTATCAGCACTCGTGGGTGTGCCAGACAAGCAAGGAAAAATTGCAGGTGTTTCTGTTAACGGTCTGGTTGCTGGTGGTGCTCAAAGTGTGCAAGTGAAAGGCGATTGGAATGGAAAGTTCTTAAAAGCAAAAGAGATAATTGTACTGCCGAGTATTGCTACACTTAAGCCTGGCAATAGTTTTCATATTCAGGGTGGCTTGAATGCAGTTAATGGCTTGGATGCAAGCGTGCAGGGGTTGAAACAATCTGCCAAAGCCAATGGTGTGATGGTCGTACATGGAAAAATTGATCAACAAGGGAAGCCTGTCGCAACCCGAATTGAGGTATATCAACCTGAAAAAATATTGGACAGGGGCGGTAGTAAGGTTAGAAAAAGTGATGCAGGAGTAAAGGTGCAAAAGCCCCGTGTGGATGATAAAAAACCTCAAGTAGGTGATGAAGCCTCACAGGGACGGACAGATAAGCCTAGCGATGTGACAGATAGCTACCATCACGTAGATAAGGTAGAAAAGCCCGAAAAAGTAGAAACCCCAGAAAAAGTTGAGAAGCCTGAAAAGGTAGAGAAACCTGAGAAGGTGGAGAAGCCTGAGAAGGTAGAGAAGGTAGAGAAGCCTGAGAAGGTGGAGAAACCTGAGAAGGTAGAGAA
>JABFSF010000077.1 GCA_013140755.1 Methylotenera sp.
AGTTAAAAGTGGTGAGGCACATGCATGTGTGAGTGCAGGTAATACGGGGGCTCTTATGGCCACGGCACGTTTCGTGTTAAAAACTTTACCAGGGATTGATCGTCCAGCCATTGCTTCGGTCTTACCTAGTGAAAAAGGCAATACCTATATGTTAGATTTAGGTGCTAATGCTGATTGTACGCCCGAGCATCTTTACCAATTTGCCATTATGGGCGCAATGCTTGTGAGTTGCGTTGAACACAAAGATCGTCCAACGGTAGGTTTGCTAAATATTGGTTCAGAAGACATCAAAGGCAATGAAGTTGTGAAGCAGGCGAGTGAATTATTAAAGGCAAGTCACCTTAACTTTTACGGTAACGTAGAAGGAGATGATATATTCAAAGGCACAACTGATTTGGTGGTATGTGATGGTTTTGTCGGCAATGTTTCGCTGAAAACGACCGAGGGATTAGCGCACATGATGGGTAAATTTTTAACGCAGGAATTTAAGCGCAGTTGGCTTACGAAGTTGATGGCACTTTGTGCAATGCCCGTGCTTAAAGCATTTAAAAAACGCCTAGATCCACGTCGTTACAATGGTGCAAGCTTTTTGGGTTTACGTGGCATTGTTGTCAAAAGCCATGGTGGAGCAGACCAGCTCGCGTATTTATCAGCCATTCATGTGGCGATTGAAGAGGCTAGGAGCGGTGTGTTGCGTCGCATTACAGAACAGCTTGAAATTGAACATCTACAACCATCACTGGCTGTAGAAACTACACAGGATGCACAATGATTTTTGCTAAAATTGCAGGAACTGGCAGTTATTTGCCCGATAGAATTCTTACTAATGCTGAGCTAGAAAGCATGGTAGAAACTAGCGATGAATGGATTGTAGCGCGTACAGGTATCAAAGAGCGCCATATTGCTGCTGAGGGTGAGTTTACGAGTGATTTGGCATTGAATGCGGCTAAAAATGCGATTGAAAGTGCTGGTATTAGCTCGAGTGAGATTGATTTAATCATTGTAGCAACCACTACGCCTGACAAAGTTTTTCCAAGTGTTGCAACCATGGTTCAACGTAAATTAGGGATTGCAGGCTGTCCTGCGTTTGATATTCAAGCTGTTTGTAGCGGTTTTGTTTATGCGCTTACAACAGCAAATAATTTCATTAAGGCTGGAGGCAGTAAGTGTGCTTTGGTGATTGGTGCTGAAACCTTCTCACGTATTACGGATTATACTGATCGTGGCAACTGTATTTTATGGGGTGATGGTGCAGGTGCAGTCATTCTGCAAGCCTCTCAAGAACAGGGAATTATTTCCACGCATTTACATGCGGATGGTAACTATGAAAACATGTTGCATGTGCCTCGCAAGGCAAACGGTGCTGACACTGTCTTGATGGAAGGTAATTCTGTATTTAAAATGGCCGTCAATACTTTAGATCAAATTGTAGATGAAACATTAGCCGCTAATCACATGCAAAAATCTGACATTGATTGGCTGGTACCACATCAAGCGAATATTCGCATTTTGCAAGCAACGGCTAAAAAACTTGATATGAGCATGGAGCGCGTGGTTGTAACGGTGGACAAACACGGCAATACTTCGGCCGCGTCCATTCCTTTAGCACTAGATACAGCGGTACGGGATGGCCGTATTCAGCGAGGGGATGTAATACTCATGGAAGCTTTTGGTGGTGGATTTACTTGGGGCTCTGTTCTAATTAAATACTAGTATAATCAATTCACTAAAACATAAATATAATGTGATTTATAAAGAGTAAATTATGAAAAATTTAGCATTCTTTTTTCCAGGGCAAGGTTCTCAATCAGTAGGGATGATGAACGGCTTTGGTGATTTAAAAATTATTCGTGATACGTTTACAGAGGCTTCTGATGTATTGGGTGTGGATTTTTGGGCGATGGCTACTGAGCCCAATGAACTAATGAATGAAACAACCAACACGCAACCTATTATGTTGGCTTCTGGTGTTGCTACATGGCGCGCTTGGCAAGCAATATCAAGCAAATTCCCTGCAATTTTAGCTGGTCATAGTTTGGGTGAATACACGGCACTTGTAGCTTCAGGTGCGCTTACGTTCAAAGATGCTTTACCTTTAGTGCGCTATCGTGCAGAAGTCATGCAAAGTGCCGTGCCAGCAGGCGTAGGCGCAATGGCTGCGATATTGGGCTTAGATGATGACGCAGTGCGTGTTGTTTGTGCAGAGGCGGCGCAAGGTGAAGTGGTTGAGGCTGTTAATTTAAACTCACCAGGTCAGGTGGTGATTGCGGGTAACAAAGCTGCGGTAGAACGTGGTATGGAGTTAGCAAAAACAAAAGGCGCAAAACGCGCCTTGCTATTACCCGTGAGCGTACCTTCTCATTGTGCTTTAATGAAACCAGCAGCTGAAAAATTAGCTGAATATTTGAAACATGTCACCGTTAATACACCGCAAATTCCTGTGTTGCATAATGCAGATGTTGTTGCGTACAGCGATGCCGACAAAATAAAAGATGCATTGGTGCGTCAGCTTTACAGCCCAGTACGCTGGGTGGAAACTGTACAAGCGGTTGCATCGCAAGGCATTACGCAAAGTGCAGAGTGCGGTCCTGGCAAAGTATTAGCGGGCTTAACCAAACGTATTGTGACTGAATTGCCTTGTGCAGCCCTAACCAATAACGATGCCTTGGCAGAACTTAAAAACACACTATAAAACTACTTGGAGGCTTTTCTATGTTATCAGGTCAAATTGCATTGGTCACAGGAGCTAGCCGTGGAATTGGCGCGGCTATTGCACTTGAATTAGGTAAACAGGGTGCTACTGTCATTGGCACGGCAACGTCAGACAATGGTGCATTTGCGATTAGCGAAACACTTTCTAAAGCTGGGTTTAAGGGTGAGGGCATGGCACTCAACGTAAACGATGCAGCACAAGTTGAAGCTACTTTAAGTGCAATTTCTGCTAAATATGGCGATGTAAGCATTTTAGTGAATAATGCAGGCATTACGCGTGATACCTTGCTGATGCGTATGAAAGATGAAGATTGGGATGCTGTGATTAGCACTAATCTCACTTCAGTTTATCGCATGAGCCAAGCGGTGTTACGCCCAATGATGAAGGCGCGTGTTGGCCGTATTGTTAGCATCTCATCCGTTGTTGGTCATATGGGAAATGCTGGGCAAACCAATTACGCCGCAGCAAAAGCGGGTATGACAGGCTTTACTAAGTCATTGGCGGCTGAATTAGGTAGTCGTGGCATTACAGTCAACTGCGTCGCGCCTGGTTTTATTGAAACCGATATGACGGCTGAGTTATCAGAAGAGATTACTAATAAAATGTTGGCACGTATTCCAATAGGGCGTTTAGGCTCTGTGAAAGAGATTGCTGCAACCGTTGCGTTTTTAGCCTCACCTAATGCCGCTTATATTACAGGTGAAACGATTCATGTGAATGGTGGTATGTTAATGGTGTAAGCTTTTAAAGGCTAGTTCCACAAAAAATTGTGAGAATTGATTAAATTTTTGTATTATTCACCAGTTTTGGTAGAATGCTGACTTAGCTGAACTATTTTTATATTAAGGCTATTTTTTTATATTAAGGGGTAATTAGATGTCTGACATCGAACAACGCGTTAAAAAAATTGTTGCTGAACAACTAGGTGCAAATGAGGCTGATGTAAAAAATGCATCATCATTTGTAGATGATTTAGGTGCTGACTCACTTGATACGGTAGAGTTAGTGATGGCATTAGAAGAAGAATTTGACTGCGAAATTCCTGACGAAGAAGCAGAAAAAATCACAACAGTTCAATTGGCGATTGATTACATCAATACTAACCTCAAGTAACTGAAATTTGGCGGTAAGCCCTGTAAAAGGGCTTGCCGCTTTTTATTTGTATTTTCTTAACCTTGCCTTCGAGACTTTTTATGTCTAAACGTAGAGTTGTCGTCACGGGTCTTGGCGTTGTTTCACCAGTGGGTATTGGTGTAAAAACTGCTTGGGATAATCTTATTGCTGGTCAATCTGGCATCACACACATTACGAAATTTGATGCAAGTGCTTTCTCTTCCACCATTGCAGGTGAAGTGAAAAATTTCAATCCTGAGGATTTTATCTCGGCTAAAGATGCACGTCGTATGGATACATTTATTCAATATGGCTTAGCTGCAGGGATAGAAGCCTTCAAAGACTCTGGTATTGAAGTCACTGAAGAGAATGCGGAGCGCATTGGTGTATCTATTGGCTCAGGCATTGGTGGTATGCAGATGATAGAGGACACTGATATTCTTTATCAAGAATCAGGGCCTCGTAAAATTTCACCTTTTTTTGTACCTGGCACTATTATCAACATGATTTCAGGTAACTTGAGCATCATGTTTGGGCTTAAAGGGCCTAATGTAGCCATTGTGACTGCATGTACAACTGGTACACACTCCATTGGTGATGCATCACGTATGATTGAATATGGTGATGCCGATGTGATGATTGCTGGTGGCGCAGAAGCTGCAATTACCCGTTTATGTGTAGGGGGGTTTGCTGCTGCGCGAGCATTGTCAGCACGGAATGATGACCCCGCCTCTGCAAGCCGTCCGTGGGATAAAGATCGTGACGGTTTTGTAATAGGTGAGGGGGCTGGTGTGCTGGTGCTAGAAGAGTACGAACACGCGAAAAAACGTGGTGCAAAAATCTATGCTGAACTAAGCGGCTACGGTATGAGTGCTGATGCTTATCACATGACCGCGCCTAATATGGATGGACCTCGTCGCTCAATGCGCAATGCAATGCAAAATGCAGGTATTAACGCAGATGCTGTGCAATTTGTGAACGCACATGGCACCTCAACCCCTTTGGGGGATGCAAATGAAACCAATGCGATTAAAGCTGCATTTGGTGACCATGCGTACAAATTAGTAGTGAACTCGACTAAGTCTATGACAGGGCATTTACTTGGTGGCGCAGGCGGGTTGGAATCTGTATTTACTGTGCTATCTATTTACAACCAAGTTTCACCACCTACAATCAATATTTTCAATCAAGATCCTGAGTGTGATTTAGATTTTTGTGCCAACACAGCGCGCGACATGAAAATTGAATATGCGCTAAAAAATAACTTTGGTTTTGGTGGCACCAATGGGAGTTTGGTGTTTAAAAAGACATGAATTTAAAGTAATTAAGCCAAGTGCTTGAGTTTTGTGCAACAAGTAATACCAAATAGGCGATTAGGATTGTTGCTTTAACAATAAATCGCAGATTGCATGAATAATCACTTGGCAGCTTTTAGCTCTTGCGTCTAGGTGACCAATAGATCGATTACCTAAGCTCGTTGCTTGACCTTGAGTCGCTTGTAAATCTCTCGTATATTCCAAGCCCTTGTCTGCGGCATCTTTTAGCGCGTAGCAGATTTCAGTATTGCTTTTACCTTGACCTGCCATTGTAGTCAGTGTGGTGGAAACAGGGACCAGCACATCTAACAATGTTTTTCCGCCAATTTTTATTTTGCTACGCTGCATTGCAGTTTGCACACCAAATGACAACATTTTTGCAATGTCTTGAGTGTTATGAATAACATGGTTGTGCGTAAACTTTTCCATCCCATAAAAAAAGTTGGAGAGTAACAGCCCTGAGTAATCATTTAGATTAGCTGATAGTTGATTGCCTATTTGGTTAAATACTTGATCTTCACGCATTAAAATAAGTGTGTTGTATTGGCTAGCAATCTCTTCAACCGTTCGTTTAAGCTGCGCGTAGTGATTTGCACCAGCGAGCGCAGAATCTAATGCATCAATATCATCGCGTTGTTTTGTAATTGCCGAGCGCACAGCCAGTGTGGCTGATAGAATCAATGAGGTTTTCATGGCACAATTTTAACTGATATTAGTGAGCGACGTATCGATTTCTTCTTAAGTTGTTTGAAAAAGCGCAGTTTTAGCACCCTCAGCTGCAGTAAAGTAAAACCTCAATAAACATTAAATTTCGTTGATTAAAGCAAGCGTTAAAACTTCTAGCGTTTGCGGTAAGAGTGTTTGCTCATGTTGCGCTGAAATTAAAAACGTATCTTCTGCGCGATTACCAAGGGTGTTAATTTTGGCATTATGTAAGGCGATGTGGTGTTTTAAAAATGCTTGCGCAATAGTGGCGAGTAAGCCAGGTCTATCATTTGCAATAATTTCTAGTTGGTGAGTATGATGTTGCGCCTCTTCATGAATGCGCACTTGGGTTTGCAATGGCATGTGTTTTACTTGGCGACTAATCCTACCTTGCAAGGGGGCTTCTAATGGTTGATTCGGGTCAAGTTTTTGGGTGAGTTGAGATTCAATAAATTTTAATAATCCACTGTAACTTACAGATTTACCTGATTGATCTAAAACAGTAAAATTATCTAGTGCATAGCCATGATGCGTAGTGTAAATTTTGGCTTCAACAATACTGTAAGCCATGCGGTCAAAAAAGTTACAGATTCTTGCAAATAGGTCATGTTGATTTTTGGTATAAATCATCACTTGTATGCCTTCGCCACTGGGGCTTAAACGCGCCCGCACAATTGCTTGAGTAGCATTTAAATGAGGCGTAAGTAGGCGGCTATGCCATGCAATTTCATTACTTTCATAGCGTGAAAAATAACCTTCTCCGAAAGCTTTCCACAAAATCTCATAAGACTGTGTTCTTAAGCCAAAAGCATTCAACTTGCTTGCAGCGTCTTCTTTACGAGTAGCGATTACCTGTTGTGCATATAATACTTGGTTTGTTAGCGCGTTTTTAGTTGCATTAAATAAACTTTCTAACAGCCGCGCTTTCCACGCATTCCAAACAGCAGGGCTAGTGCCTCGAATATCTGCTACAGTGAGCAAATAGAGCGCAATCAATCTACGTTCATTTTTAACAAACTGCGCAAATGATTCAATGACGATAGGATCTGATAAATCTGATTTTTGTGCTGTTGCAGACATTTTTAAATGTGAATCAACTAGCCACGTGACTAACTCGGTGTCTTCTTTTTCTAATCCATGATGTTTGCAAAATCTTCTAGCATCCACTGCGCCCAATCTTGAGTGATCGCCTCCACGCCCTTTAGCAATATCGTGAAATAAGGCTGCTAAATAAAGCAACTGCGGTTTATCAAACGTGAAAAATAGTTGGCTACAAAGTGGAAACTCATGTTTAAGCTCAGGCTTAGCAAAACGGCGCAAATTCGCTAGTACATTGAGAATATGCTCGTCCACCGTATAAACATGAAATAAATCATGCTGCATTTGACCAATAATTTTACCGAATGCAGGAATATAGCTACCTAAAATGCCGTAGCGATTCATGGCTCTCAGTGCGTGGTTTACGCCCCAAGTTTGCGAGAGAATTTCAATAAAATGGCTTTTGTTGTGTGGATTTTGCCGAAAGTCTCGATTAACTAATTTCTTTACGCGCTGTAAGTTGCGCAGTAAGCTTGCACTCATCCCAGTTAATTCTGGATGCTGCTGTAAGAGTAAAAATGCCTCAAGAATTGCACTAGGTTGCTGTTGCAACAATCCTGCCGTCTTTGCTGTTAATAAATCATTATGTGCTTCAAACCGAGCATTGATAGGTGTGATAAGCACTTGCGTGGTGCGTATAGACTGTAGCATTGCTTTGAGTAAAATTTCATTCATCAAGCGCACAAATCTGACGCTACGATAATAACTTTGCATCAGTTGTTCACTGGCGCGTTTGTTTGGCAAAGTAACATATCCTAAACTTGCCGCTAGCTCGTTTTGGTAATCAAACAGCAAGCGGTCTTCACGGCGATTGCTTAAAAAATGCAAATGCGTACGTAACGACTGCAAGTTTTTTTCATGCTTACGAATTTGGCGTGCTTCAAGTGGTGTGATGAGATTTTTTTTAGCTATTTTTGACCAAATTGGTACTGTCCAATGATGACCATCACCTGCCTGGAAGCCCGCATGGATGTTAAGGCAGCGCGATAGCCAAATAATACTATGCAAATCGCGTAAGCCCCCAGGACTTTCTTTAATGTTAGGCTCTAAGTTATAAGCTGTATCGTTAAATTTAGCGTGACGACTTGCTTGCTCTTTAATTTTTGCCGCAAAAAAATCAGCGACATTCATGGTGCGATTGATATTGTCCAAAAAAGTCTGATATAGGCTTACGTTGCCCACTAAGTGGCGAGATTCAATCAGGTTGGTTTGAACAGTAATGTCTTTCGTAGCCTCAGCAATGCACTCGTTTAGACTACGCACGCTATGGCCAATGTTTAAGCCAATATCCCACAACAAGCTGATAAATTTTTCAATGGTATCGCCCAGCAGCGATGTGCCTTGAATATTGTCATTTTGCAGACTGTTTTCGGGTACTAAGATGAGCAGGTCAATATCTGAATGCGGATACAGCTCCCCACGTCCATAGCCGCCTACTGCAATTAGACAGCAAGCACTATCCACACACATTTGCGTCCATAAACTTATCAGCATTTCATCCATTAACTTGCAATGGTTTTTGAAAAGCTTGGAGGTGTTTTGGTTTTGCGCAAAATCAGCCTTGAGGGCAGATATACCGCTTTTAAGATGATCGCGCCAAAAGGTGGGAGAGGCAGTGTGCATAGTGAGCTGAAAGCAAGTTTTTAGTTGGATGAATCAGTTTCTTTTCCAAACGCCCCTATGAAAGAATGGCAATGAAGCTTGACATTCTCGGTGAGTTTACCAAAATCTTAAACAAACTCAGGAGTCGGTGGTGAGCCAGCCGACAGCGTCATCACTTCATAGCCTGTTTCGGTGACTAAAATGGTGTGTTCCCATTGTGCGGATAGGCTACGGTCTTTGGTGACGATGGTCCAGCCGTCTGGCATTTGTTTGATGTCGCGTTTACCTGCGTTAATCATGGGCTCTATGGTAAACATCATGCCTGCTTGCAGTTTTAAGCCTGCGCCTGCTTTGCCGTAATGCAGCACTTGCGGATCTTCGTGAAAGTTTTTGCCAATGCCGTGCCCGCAGAACTCGCGCACTACACTATAGCCATTTTTTTCTGCAAAGGTTTGAATAGCGTAGCCAATGTCGCCCAGTGTTGCACCTGTTTTTACTTTGGAAATACCTATCCACATGGCTTGGTAGGTGATATCACACAGGCGTTTGGCTTGCACAGTGGGTGTGCCTACGCAGAACATGCGGCTGGTGTCGCCGTGGTAGCCATCTTTGATGACGGTAATGTCCACATTCACAATGTCACCATTTTTAAGGGCTTTGTCACTTGGCACACCGTGGCAAATTTGCTGGTTGATAGAGGTGCAAATAGATTTTGGATAGGGCTTGTGTCCACCTGGTGCGTAGTTGAGGGGGGCGGGAATAGCCTTTTGCACATCCACAATATAGTCGTGGCAAAGTTTGTCGAGTTGGTTGGTAGTGACGCCATGCACCACATAAGGCGTAATGTAATCTAGCACCTCAGAGGCAAGCCTGCCCGCGATGCGCATTTTTTCAATATCTTGTTGGTTTTTAATGGAGACAGACATGGTTTATAGCAATCTGAAAAGAGGGTGGTATTTTAGCATAGTGAGCATTTGTCCATGTTTTAATCATCCAAAATCATCAGCATGTAAGCGTATGCTTGCTAAATCACGCACTTGCGTTGGTTTAAAGTTGTTGAATTCTGTTTGCGGCTTGAACACATTCATCAAAACTTGCTACCAATGCTAATCTCACAAAGTTTTGGCCCGGGTTAATGCCATGTGCCTCTCGCGCTAAGAAGCTTCCAGGTAGTACAGTGACGTTAAAGTCTCGGTAAAGTTTTAAGGCAAACGCTGTATCAGGCAAGTCAGTTTTTGCCCATAAATAAAACGCAGCATCTGGCATGGTGACTTGTAAAGCACCACTTAACATGGGGGTGACTGTAGTGAATTTTTCTGCGTAAAGCTTGCGATTTTCAATGACATGACTTTCGTCATTCCACGCAGCAATTGAAGCAGCTTGTACGGCAGGGTTCATCGCGCAACCATGATAGGTGCGGTAGAGTGCAAATTTTTCAATAATTTTCTCATCGCCCGCGACAAAACCTGAGCGCATTCCTGGTACGTTTGAGCGTTTAGAAAGCGAACTAAAAACAATTAAGTTGGCATGGCTGCGACCCAATAAATACGAGGCTTGCAGCGCACCTAATGGTGGAGTTGCTTCATCAAAATAAATTTCTGAGTAACACTCGTCTGCCGCAATGACAAAACCATATTGGTCAGACAACTCAAAAATTTGCTTCCATTGTGCTAAGCTCATCACCTTGCCTGATGGATTGCCTGGGCTACATACATAAACAAGCTGTGTGCGCTTCAACACCTCGCTTGGCACGCTTGCAAAATCCATCACATGTTGATTTTCTGGCAAAGTATTCAGAAAGTAAGGCTTGGCTCCCGCTAAAAATGCCGCGCCTTCGTAAATTTGGTAGAAGGGGTTTGGCGAAATTACGATGGGGTTGGGTTTTGTGCCATCAATGACTACTTGGGCAAATGCAAATAATGCTTCGCGGCTACCTGTTACGGGTAGAATGGCAGTTTCAGGATTAAGTGCGGGAATGTTGTATCGGCGTGCTATCCAGTTAGAAATTGCTTCTCGCAAAGCGGGTACACCAGCGGTGGTTGGGTAGTTTGCTAAGCCGTTTATATTATTTACCAGCGCATCTTTAATCAGTGTTGGCGTAAGGTGTTTGGGCTCACCAATAGATAAGTTAATCGCTGAGTACGCGGCATTTGGCGTAACGCCTTTAAATAAATCACGTAAACGTTGGAATGGATAGGGCTGTAATAAATTTAAATTTGGATTCATAGGTGAGTATTATAGTGAGCAACAGCAATAATAAAAACCTTTTTGCAGTTTTTGGACTGCTTTTCGGTGCGTTGTGTTGGGGGGTGATGTGGTATCCCTATCGCATTATGAATGACGCGGGCGTTTCTGGCGTGGTCTCTAGCTTTTACACCTACGCAATCACTGTTGTTTTGGGTGGTGTTTTATTCGCAAAGTACTGGCGCGGCATTTTGATGCAGCCTAAAAGCATTATTTGGCTAAGTTTAGTAGCTGGTTATACCAATCTCGCCTACGTGTTGGCGGTGATTGATGGTGAAGTGATGCGTGTGATGCTGTTATTTTATTTGTCACCGATTTGGACTTTACTGTTAGCTCACTTTTGGCTGAAAGAAAAAACACATGTGACGGGTTATTTGGCCATTGCAGTATCACTTATTGGTGCATTTGTGATGTTGTATGACCCCAAACAGGGTGGTTTACCATTACCTAAAAACACAGCCGAGTGGCTAGCATTGTCATCAGGCGTAGGATTTTCGCTCACTAATGTGATTACACGAAAATCACAACACCTCACTTTAGCCGCTAAATCATTTGCGGTATGGTTGGGCGTATTAGTTGTATCTGCTCTTTATCTGCCCTTAAGTAGTAGCAATCTGGTGTTACCTACATTTTTTACGGTGACGCATTGGTTGGTGATGCTTGCAATAGCGTTAATGCTGATGGCTGCTACTTTATTGGTGCAATATGGGGTTACTCGCATTGCGGCGACTCGAGCTTCCATATTGTTTTTGTTTGAATTAGTGGTGGCAGCGATTGCCTCATACTACTTAGCACATGAGGTCATGCGTTGGAACGAATGGCTGGGCGGTGGTTTGATTATGGCTGCTGCAGTGTTTGCCGCAAGCAACCATCAAGATTAGCTTAGCTAAACAAAGGGCTACGTCCACCCTCTGCTGCAAAGCGAATTTTCAACGACAGATCATTGCGTGAGTCAGCGTTAGTCAGTGCATTTTCTTCATCAATTTTTCCATTACTAAACAACTTAAAGAGCGACTGATCAAAAGTATTCATGCCGATGTCATTGTTGTCAGCCATGATTTCTTTAATTTCGCCCACTTTTTGTTTTTGAATAAGCTCTGCAACATATGGTGTGTTAATCAGCACCTCAACAGCGGCAACGCGTTTGCTTGATTTGCCAGGGATTAAGCGTTGAGAAACAATGGCAACCAAATTCATTGAAATACCGAGCAATAAGCCAGCTCTTGCATCCTCAGGAAAGAATGAAATGATGCGCTCAAGGGCTTGGTTGGCGTTGTTTGCATGTAAGGTCGCTAGGCATAAATGCCCTGTTTCTGCGTAGGCAATGGCGTTTTTCATCCCTTCTAAATCGCGCACCTCACCAATTAAAATCACATCAGGTGCTTGACGCATGGCGTTTTTAAGACCATTTTCAAATGAGAGCGTATCAATTCCAACCTCTCGTTGATCTACTACCGATTTTTTATGTGGGTGAATAAACTCAATGGGATCCTCAAGTGTCAGAATATGACCATTGGTCGTTTCATTGCGGTAATCAATCATCGCCGCAAGCGATGTGGATTTGCCTGACCCTGTTGAGCCAACCATTAAAATTAAACCGCGTTTACGCTGAACCAAGTCTTTCAAAACAGCAGGTAAACCAAGAGTTTCAATGGATGGGATGTCGGTTTTAATATGGCGAATTACCATGCCAACTTCGCCACGCTGCCTAAATACATTAACGCGAAAACGCCCAATATCTTTTTTCCCCAGCGCGAAATTACATTCTAATGTGGATTCAAATTCCTTAATTTGCGCTTCAGTCATGAGTGAATAGGCAATTTCTTTAATCATCCCAGGCACCATAATTTGCGCGTTAATCGGCATGGTGTCGCCTTCAATTTCAATGTTGATGGGCGCACCTGTACTAAAAAATAAATCTGACCCATTTTTATCCAACATAAATTTTAAAACTGGGGTGATGTCAATGGCTGCCATGAAGACTCCTAAATTCGTTAAAACAATGCATAAGACTTTAGCATAAAAGTGCTAATGTAATTTTTCTGCCAACATATTTTCAAACACTTTTTCAAGTGATTTTGCAAGTCTCTGTGTGTCAAATAATGCGGAATGCATTTTATTTTGCATTATTTTTTGTTGTAATTCCAATAGTTCTTGTTTGTTATTTGCAAGATAAATTGCTTTATTTTCATAATCTTGCAAATGATATGTGATAAGTTCATTTAAGTTTAAAGCGTTTAATAAGCTACCTGCAACACGCGCTGAAAAAGTGTTGCCCACGCAAGTTAATACAGGCACGTTCATCCACAAAGCATCACTGCAAGTGGTGTGCGCATTATAGGGTAGGGTGTCTAAAAATAAATCTGCATGTGCATGGCGAGCCAAGTGCTCTGCAATGCTCATGCGCGGGGCAAAAATGAGCTTATCTGCACTCACGCCTGCTAACTTGGCTTCACGAATTAAATTTTGCTTTGCCCACACATTGCAATCTAGCAACCAAAGCACGCTATTTGGCACAGCATTTAATAGACGCATCCATACTGCAAATACTTCGGGCGTAATTTTAAATGTTTGGTTAAAACAGCAGAAAACAAAAGCACTTTCAGGTAAATTGCAAGCGGTGCGCGAGGGTGTTTTATCAATTGGGCGTTTGCTATCATTGGGTTGATAACACGGCAAAATAGCGAGTTTTTCTGCGTAATATTGCGCGGTTTCAGGCGGCGTAATGAAGGCATCGGTGAGGATATAATCAAATAACGGCTTATCGATTGACGTAATACCCATTGTGCCTGCAAAACCAAGCCAATTCACGTTAATTGGCGCGGGGCGAAGGGCTGCAATGCCTGTGCGGCTAGTTTGCGTAAAACCTGTTAAATCCACCAAAATATCAATTTCGCAAGTAGCAATTTTTTGTGCTGCCTCAAAATCAGATAAATTGCTAATATCATAAAATGCATCAAAAGCCTTTTCTAGCCTAGCTCTGGCACTGGTTTTATCATTCACACCATAAGAAAATGCAACGATTTCAAATGTTGACCGATTATGCAACTCAATCAGCTCACTGATTAAAAAAGCCAGCGGATGCAAGCGAAAATCTGCCGATAAATAACCGACTTTAATTTTTGTTTTTGGTAAGTTAGGTTTTAACCCAGCATGTTTGGCTTCAGCTTGGCTTGCAATCAAGCCTGCATAGCGATTATTCACCCAATTATTCGCACATATTTTCTGCTCTTCAGCCGTGGTGTTAGGCATAGCTAAAAAGGCAAACGGAGAAATTTGCGCTTGTGGAATCGTTTTTACCCAATGGCGAATCTCAGCAACATCCGCCTCCAAGCCTTGCCAGTCGCAGATATGTTGTTTTTGATGTACCAAGTGCACCTTGGCATGATAAAGCTTGGGGTTAAGCTTTAAGGCGGTTTCATAGCTTAAAATGGCTGAATCTAACAAACCTAACTCACGCTGCACATTGCCCAAATTGTTATAAGCATCCGCATCATTGGGGTCAAACTTAATGGCCTGTTTAAAACTCTCTAAGGCCGCTTTAGCTTGCCCAAGCTCACGTTGCGCATTGCCACGGTTGTACCAATGTACAGCGTTATTTGGTTGATGTTGCAACGCCTCGGCAAAGTAAGCCTCAGCCATAGCATAACGACCCTGCGCGTGCGATTGATTACCCAGCACTTGCAACGTGTAACACAAAGCATAAGCAACATGCGGGTTAGTTTTGAGTATGCGCACCAATCGCCTGAAATAACCAGCCGCCTCCTCATAACGTTGCAACTCTACGCATAAATTACCGCAATTGATTTGCGCCTCTAAGTCTTTAGGGTTGCGCAATAAAGCTTGCTGATACTGTTTAAGGGCTTGTTCGTTTGAGGTTTGCATCCTGCAATTTTAATTGAAAACAGCACTTATTGACGAGTAAACTAAAAACTTCATTTTTTGCAACGCCTCTTTTGATGAGAGAGCAGGGCACCTCTAGACTAGTATTTTGATAAAAACAGCATCACTTTCTACAAACACAAGCTACCAAGTGGTGGCTGCAAACAACCAGCATGGTTTAAAACAACCACCATTTTGTGGTTGATGGTATGCAAAACTGTGTGCTGACAGGTTGGGTTTTAACCCTATTTTCTTTTACTTCACTGCTTATTTTGTGCCCCCTGCACAACACAAATTAAGCGATAAAAATTCAAGCACCACTGCGCCTATCTTGCCTTGCGCGGTATTTCGCATTAAAAAAGCAGGAGCAACCACCCGTAGCATAAAATTACTGCCTATGCCTATGCCTATGCCTATGCTTAGGCTTAGGCTTAGGCTTAGGCATAATTTATGCTATAGTTTTTAGCAATTAACAGCGGTCATTAAAGGGTGAGTTAGCATGGGGCACAAAAACTTTAGTTGGGTAGATTGGCAACTGTTTCATCGGTTTCGCTTAGTTTTAATAATTTCATTGATAGGGTTAGTCAGTCCTTCAGTAGGGTTCGCGGTAGGTGAAGAGCTTTATCCTAATAGATGCGTTCAAAGCTCCTTGTTAGGTGCCACAAAAAGTTACAATTGTTTTTTTGCCGTTCAGAGGATTACCCTATATAGTTATTCTGGTAAATTTTCTGCTGACTCTCCTGAAGAATCTCGTCAAAACAAGTTGTTATGGCTTAATAGTGAGGCTAAAGCTAGGTGTTTAGCAGACCCTAAAGACTATATTAGTTGTAATAGCAATTATGTTGCTTATGGTTTACTCAACCATCATCTTGTGTCAACTACTTATAATATGGGAAGATATGAGGCAAATGGTGGATACAGAAATGAACGAACAGATCAAAATCCTAACTATTGGGTTACCTATCCAGGTCCAATTTCAGCACAAGCATTATGTCCAACACCTAAAAATTGGTTTTTGTTAGCCAGTCCTACAAGTGATGGACTTCCTGGCGTCTGCGCATGTCCGATTAGCTCAGGCACTTGCGACACGCCACCTCCCGCACCTCCCAAGCACCCTAAAGACCCACCCAACACCTGCCCAAGCACTCCCAACCCCATTGCCATTGGCACAGGGCATAAATGGCTCATTGAGCAAGACATTACTAGCCATTATCTCGCCATGGGTTTAGACTTTCAACGTTATTACAGCTCAGCGCGTTACCAAGACTTAGCACATATTGGCACAGCTTGGACGCATACTTACGCTGCAAACATTCAGCCCTATACCAGTGATTTAGTTAAAATCACCCGTCCTGATGGACGTGAATATGTATTTGGCTTATCCGCAGGCAAGTGGATAGCGGATGCAGACATTACCGACACACTCACAGAGCTTAAATCTGGCACTAGCCGTATTGGTTGGCTTTACACAGTCAATAGTACAGGGGTAGATGAAACCTACAACGCCACAGGGCAATTATTGCAGATAGAAAACCGAGCAGGCTTAGCGCAAACCCTTACCTATAACGACTTAAACCAGCTCACACAAGTGACCAACAGCCTAGGGCAAAGCCTTTACTTTAATTACGATGTAGCCAACCACATTAGCCAAATCATCAACCCTGCAGGGGCTAGCACCAGCTATGGTTATGATGCCACGGGCAATTTAACCTCGGTCACTTACCCTGATGGTAAAACCAAAACCTACCATTACGGGGCTGACACCGCAGAAGCCGCCAACATTGCCAGCACCCCCAGTGCAGGCGTGAGCTATGAAAGCAGCCTCACAGGCATCACTGATGAAAACGGCACGCGCATAGCAAGCTACCGTTACGATGCAGAAGGCCGTGCCTACGATGAAGAACATGCCCCCGACCTTGCATTGGGCATTCATCATTACCGCCTTGACTACAATATGGGTGTGAATGATGTTCCCATTTCTACCGTGGTAACAGACCCACGCGGAACGTCTCGCGTTTACAACTTTACGACGGTGCTTGATGTGGTTAAAAGCACGGGGCAATCGCAACCTGCGGGCTCTGGCTGCGCGGCATCAGCTGCTGCTATCACCTATGATAGCAATGGTAATGTAGCTAGCCGTACCGACTTTGCAGGACATCAAACTACCTATCAGTACGACCTAACCCGCAACCTTGAAACCTCACGCACCGAAGGCTTAACCGCCACAGGAGTGGCCACTACCGCCACGCGCACCATCACCACCACTTGGCACGCTACTTGGCACTTACCTTTGGTGATTACCGAATACAACGGGGCTACCGCCACAGGCACAGCCTTGAAGCAAACCACCCATGTGTATGACACAAAAGGAAACCTGACCAGCGTGAAAGAAACCGACCCTGCACGCACACTCAACCGCACTACTACAATCACTTACACGTACTCAACCGAGTTACCCAGCTTGGTATTAAGTAAAGTGGTGAATGGTTCGCGTACCGATGTGGCAGATACCACCACCTACACCTACTATCCACACAATGCCGCGTGTGTGCCTAGCACCAAACCTAGCATCACCAACCCCATCACAGGCACCCCCCCTGACAACTTAGGTTGCCGAGGGCAATTAAAAACGGTGACCAATGCATTAGGGCATACCATCACTTACGATCGCTACAATCATCATGGGCAAGTCGAGCAAACCACCGATGCGAATGGTGTCATCACCACAAATAGCTATGATGCACGTCAACGCCTTACCAGCAGAAGCACCAGCAGTGCAAACACAGGCACACAAACCACCCACTTAAGTTACGACGATGCAGGGCAAATCACCCAGCTTAAAATGCCAGACAACAGCGTTTTAAACTACTTTTACGATGCAGCCCACCGCCTGACCGATGTGCAAGACACCCTAGGCAACACCGTGCATTACACGCTAGATGCCGCAGGCAACCGCATTGCAGAAAGCACCACCGACCCACAAGGCAACTTGGCTAACACCATTACTAGAAGCTTTGATGCCTTAAACCGCTTAAAAACCGTGACAGGGGTAGAATAATCATGACACTTTTATTCAAAAATACAAAAGGGTTACTCGCCATGCGTTCAATCACCATGAGATTAGTCACCATGCGATCAATCACTACGGGCTTCGCGGGAGTATTAGTATTTGCATCCAGCATGGCACAAGCGGCGGCTCCCGTTACCCAACTAGAATACGATGCCAACGGCAACCCCACTAAAATCACCAACAGCCTAGGGGCAAGCACCACCCAACAATACGACACCCTAGACAGACGCATTAAACAAAACCAGCCCCATGCCACCACTGCAGGCACTCAAAATGGCACCATCACCACACAATACAACGCCATAGATGAAATCACTAAAATCACCGACCCACGCGCACTCAACACCACCTATACTAAAAACGCCTTTGGCGAAGTCATCACACTGGTCAGCCCAGATACAGGCACCACCAACCACACTTATGACAATGCAGGTAACCTACTCACTAAAACCAACGCCAAAGGCGGCATCACCACTTACACCTACGATGCCCTCAACCGCGTTAAAAGCATCACCCACAAACCCAGTGCCACAGGCCTAGTAGATGAAACCATCACCTACACCTACGACGAAGCCCCAAATGGCAAAGGTCGCCTCACCAGCATGACAGACCTAAGCGGCACCACCCGTTGGATTTACGATGCCACAGGACACTTAATAGAACAACAACAAACCACAAACGCACTCAGCTTTACCACCCAAACCGAATACGACCTAGCCGACCGCATCAACCGTGTGATTTACCCCAGTGGTCAATATGTGGACTATCGCTACAACACAAATGGACAAGTCAATCAAATCTGGGTGAATAGCGTACTCGTCATCAATGACATTCAATACCACCCCACAGGCACCATTAAACGCTATGAATGGGGCGATATACAAAGCGGCACCCCCAACGTGTATCAAACCACCTTAGATGCGCAAGGTCGCCCAAGTAGCATGACCATGGGCAAAGAACAACACCTCATCACCTACGACAGTGCAGGGCGCATCACCCAAACCCATCGTGTACTCACCAGCAACCCAGCCAGCCCCATTGCCAACAGTGTGAGCACCTACAGCTACGACAACCTAGACAGACTCACCAGCCAAGCCAACCCCACCACCAACACAGGCTACACCTACGACCTGAACAGCAACCGCACCACACTCATCATCGGCGCAAACAGCTACCCCTACAGCATTGCAACCACTAGCAACCGCCTCACCAAAGAAGCAGGCCCCACGCTGAGAAACTACACCTACAACGCCGATGGCAGCCCCAGCACCAACGGGCAAGACACCTACAGCTACTATGCCAGTGGTCGTCTAAAACAAGTCACCAGAACCATCGGCACCACCCCAACCAACCTCTACAGCCTACGCTATAACGGCCTAGGGCAATTGGTACACCGCACCAACAACAACCAATACTACACTTACGACCAATTTCAACGCCTGATAGGTGAATACACCAGCACAGGCGATGTAAGCCAAGAAACAGTCTGGCTAGGCAACACCCCAATGCTCACCCTAAGGCCCAATGCCCAAGAACGCATAGCCGACAACAACAGCACCATCGCCACCAACAAAGCCACCCTCACAGGCACTTGGGCAGCTGCTACCACCCTTAAAGGCTACTACGGCAGCAACTACCACAGCCATGCCAGCAATGCCGCCACCCCTGACAAAATCACCTACACCCTCACACCCACCGCCACCCAACGCTTTAACATCTACGCCCGCTGGGTAGCCCAAGCCACCAATGCCAGCAACGCCACCTACACCATTGCCCCAAACACCACAGTGGGAGGCATTGCAACACCGCCTATCAGCATCACCGTGAACCAACAACAAAACGGAGGCAGATGGAACTTACTCACCAGCCTAGACCTCAACACCGCCAACCCACTCACGGTTACACTCAGTGGGCAAGGCAACGGCGCAGTGATAGCCGATGCCATCCGCATTGTGCCCAACACCCCCAACCAAACACAAAGCACCAGCTACTACATCCACACCGACCATCTCAACACCCCCAGAGTGATTGTGAATGCCAACAACCAACTACGCTGGACATGGTACCCAGAACAAGCAGAAGCGTTTGGAGCAAACCGCCCGAATGAGAACCCCAGCAACCTAATTAACGGCACCCCCACGCAACTAGGCAGCTTTAGCTACCACCTACGCTTTCTAGGACAATTGTTTGACCCTGCTACGGGCTTGAGTTACAACTACTTTAGGGATTACAATCCGAGGACTGGGCGGTTTATTGAGAGTGATCCGATAGGGTTGGCAGGGGGGCAGGTTTCTACTTATACTTATGTCAATGGGAATCCGTTGAGTTTTACGGATGAGGAGGGGCTTGCGCCCAGTGGTACTTGGGAAACTATTTTCCATGGGCTACATTTTTCACCACCACCACCATCGCTAAAGCTTCCTTCACAGTGGTCTTGTTCAGCAGCATGTTACACTGGTGTGCAACTTGAATGTGTAGTGAGATACTCTAGTTACATTGACCAGCCTTGGTATTTAACAGGGGAGCGGCGATTTGATTACTCTAAGGGGAACTCTGGAAACAGTAAAGGTTTTTTAGACTTTTATAACGAATGTTCTAAACCTTACGAGGATTGTCGTAAAAAATGTGGATGTGGGGAGTGACGCAATGATTTACCTTCAATTTTTAGTTCCCGTAATATGTTTAACAATATGTTTATGGGTGATTCTATTCAGCAACCTAACTCATTGCTCTCTAAGCAAAAAATGGTTTCTATCAGGAGTTTCTATTTTATTAGCATATAAATTATTAACTTTCTTCATACCGTTTCTTATATCAGTAAATTCAAATAACTTTTCTAAGTTTCACCTTGTTTTTGCGGCTTTACCTATTCTTAATATAATTGGAATTATCTTAATTACTATAGGAGTAACTCGTATGCAGCCCGCGTAGATCCCGTCTTAGTTGTCAAGCTAAAACGAAAAACAATAGGGGACAGACTGAGCTAACCCAAGTTTGACGGACAGTTTTTAAAAGAGGACAGTATCGTCCAAACTTTAGGAGGTGTTTATGGGTAAAGAAATCAATCCAATCAAAAGTAATCCAACTCCTGTAAGGCGGACTCGTTTACAGTCCGCCGTATGGCAAACCATCACATAGGCGTACCGCAAGCGGGTACGCCCTACAAGGGCTAAAGAGTGTGGAGGAAATTAATTATGCTAGAAGATTTAAGAAAAAATGCTATTGATGAATTAAGCACAGGAAATGTTGAGCAAGCTTACATCATTATGTGCGATGTTATTTCTAATGAGCATTGCATACTTGATGATGTTTATTTAGCTGCCGAGTGGGCATTGGATTCAAATCAATACAATGAATCTATAGATTTGTTTACAAGAGCCTTGTCAATATCAAAGTCGCAAAATGAAACATGGTATTTAAGTACAATATATCTTGCCAGAGCTTATGCTCAAGCGTTAGTAGGAGCAAAGAGCGATGCTTTGAACGATTTAATGCAACTTGATGACGAATTACAAATTACGTGGTTTAAAAATCACCCTTTCATAAATAAGCAATTCATCAATACATTGTTAGATTAGCCCGCGTAGGGCTTAAAGCAACTCGTGTAAGGCGGACTCGTTTACAGTCCGCCGCATGTTGCAATGCTTCATTCGGCAGGTTGCTTTTCAAGTTTCCCCGACAATTTCTGACTTCATTGATTAACTCTCTTATTGTTGCTTCAGGGTTGGTGGTGCGGCAAAAAACCTACTGTTATAAAATATATTTTTCGCTTATGTAGTGCACCTAAAAATAGTACAATTCAATTTTTAATAGAATTTATTGTATGTCACGCATTCAAACTGTTTTTTCTGCACTTAAATCTCAAGGCAAAACGGCCTTAATTCCTTATATTACTGCGGGGGATCCGCATCCTAAGCATACGGTTAATCTGATGCATACTTTGGTGAAGCATGGTGCTGATATGATTGAACTCGGGATTCCGTTTTCTGACCCGATGGCGGATGGCCCTGTGATTCAGCGTGCCAGTGAGCGTGCATTGGCGCACAAGGTTGGGCTCTCTAAAGTGCTAGAAATGGTGCAAGCGTTTCGTCAAACTAATCAATTTACACCGATTATTTTAATGGGGTATGCTAACCCAATTGAGGCTATTGGTAACATTGCGTTTGCTGATCGCGCTAAGGCGGCCGATGTGGATGGCGTGATTACTGTGGATTATCCGCCTGAGGAGTGTGGTGACTTTGTTAAAGAGTTGCGCTCGCGTGATATTGACCCTGTGTTTTTACTGTCGCCTACTACTGAGCCTAGCCGCGTGGATTTAATTGTGAATCAAGCAAGTGGGTTTGTGTATTATGTGTCGCTTAAAGGGGTAACAGGCGCAAAGAATTTAGATATTGCTGAGGTTTCGCAGCGTGTGGCGAGCATACGTAAGCAGACTGATTTACCTGTAGGTGTAGGTTTTGGTGTACGCGATGCAGAAACAGCTAAAGCTACTGCAAAAATTGCCGATGCCGTTGTAGTGGGTAGCCGTATGGTGCTGACTATTGAGGCATCTACTGATGATAATTTGCTTCAAAATGTAGCAAATTTGATGGATGAACTAAAATCAGCGGTAGATGCCGCATAAATGCTTACTTTCTAAGCCTAGTAAGAGTGTTAGGGGAAACAAAATGGGTTGGTTGAATCAATTACCGCAAAAAATTAAACGCGTTGTAGGTGCTGATAAAAAAACAGTGCCTGAAGGTCTTTGGAGTAAGTGTAGTGCTTGCCAAGCGGTGCTTTATCGCAAGGATTTAGAAGAAAGTGCTGAGGTTTGCCCAAAATGCGGTTTTCACAATCGTATTGGCGCACGCGAACGTATTGCGCAGTTGCTTGATGCAGAGGGGCAGTTTGAAATTGGTGCGAATGTGCAACCGATTGACCCACTTAAATTTAAAGACAGCAAAAGCTATGCTGACCGTATTAAAGAATCACAAAAAGCAGTGAACGAAAAAGATGCGTTAATTGTGGTGCAGGGTAGTATTAAGGCGGTGCCCGTGGTAGTTGCAGTGTTTGAGTTTAAATATATGGGTGGCTCAATGGGTTCGGTGGTGGGTGAGCGATTTGTGCGCGGCGTACAAACAGCTATTGATAATAAAATGGCGTTTGTGTGTATTTCAGCCAGCGGTGGTGCGCGTATGCAAGAAGGTTTGTTGTCGCTGATGCAAATGGCAAAAACCAGTGCGGCACTCACGCAGTTGAGTAAAGCAGGCTTGCCTTATATTTCTGTACTTACAGACCCTACAATGGGCGGTGTATCTGCCAGTTTTGCGATGTTGGGCGATGTAATTGTGGCCGAACCACAAGCTTTGATTGGGTTCGCAGGGCCGCGTGTGATTGAGCAAACTGTGCGTGAAACTTTGCCTGATGGTTTTCAACGTGCTGAGTTTTTGCTAGAGCATGGCGCGATTGATGTGATTATTGACCGCCGTGAAATGCGTGACCGATTAGCTAAATTGTTAGCTAACTTAATGCGATTGCCTGTTGCGGCTTAAACTAAAAACATTATCCCCAAAAAGCACAAAAATCACATGCAACATAGAATTGTGAAGAGAATAAGCCAACAATTGCATCGTGAACTTGTTCGTAATTCGGGTGTGTTTCGTGAACAAAAAAATAGTTTGTGAGTTTAAGTGACTCGGCCTAAAAACCTGCCTGCTTGGTTAAGTTATATTGAAAGTTTGCATCCTAAATCGATTGCAATGGGTTTAGCGCGTGTGCAACGTGTCATTGCGCAATTAAAGTTACAGCCAAAGTTTACTGTAATTACCGTAGCGGGTACAAACGGCAAAGGTTCAACCTGTGCAATGCTTGCGCAAATATATCAAAATGCTGGCTTTAGGGTCGGTAGTTATTCCTCTCCTCATTTATTGCACTATAACGAACGTGTTTGTGTGAATGGCAAAACAGCGAGTGATGACGCACTTTGCCAAGCTTTTGAAGCGGTAGAAGCCGCAAGAATACAAGCGGATGAAACTCCGCTGACTTATTTTGAAGTTGGCACGCTTGCTGCTGTGTGGCATTTTATTCAAGCGGATGTGGAAGCTGCGATTTTAGAAATAGGACTTGGTGGTCGCCTAGATGCGGTGAATGCATTCACACCACATTGCGCAATTGTGACTGCGGTTGATTTAGATCATCAAGAGTTTTTGGGAGATACCCGCGAGAAAATAGGTTTAGAAAAAGCAGGCGTTTACCGTCAAGGTGTTCCCGCAATTTGTGGCGATGATAATCCTCCTCAAAGTTTAGTCAATTATGCGCATCAGATTGCTGCAAACTTACAATTGATGCACCGAGATTTTTCTTGGCAAAAAACAGAAAGTGGCTGGAATTATTGCCTGAAAGGACAGGTGGTTTACCATTTGCCCTTACCTGCATTGCAAGGGTGTTATCAGTTAAATAATGCAGCTTGCGCTATTACAGCAGTTGAGATGCTTCAAAATAGGTTAGCGGTCAAAGAGGATGCAATTGCGCAAGCCATGCTACAAGTGATGGTGATGGGACGTTTTCAAGTAATCTCTCATCAGCCTTTTATCGCATTAGATGTGGCGCACAATCCTCACGCCGCATTTGCACTAGTGCAAAATATAAAGTCTATTAAAACACCACTAGGTAAAACAATTGCCGTGTTTGCGATGCTGGCAGATAAAGATACTCAAGGCGTCATTGATGCGGTAATGCCTGAAATTGACGTGTGGTATGTGGCGAGCATAGATCATGTTAGAGGTGCTTTAGCTACTGAGTTAGTAGCTAAAATTACACAATCTTCAGCGACTGCAAAGCTTAAGTCATTTGATTCTGTTGCTGAGGCTTATCTGCAAGCCTGTGAAGAGGCAAGTGAAAATGATAGAATTATCGTATTCGGCTCATTTTTCACTGTGGCTAGTGTGTTGCAGTGTTTGAATGAAGCTAAAACTAGCTCTCTTGGAAAGACGTAGTGATGTCAGCAGATACTGCAACGAATCAAGAATTAACTTTAAAAAAACGTGCACGCCGCCGTCTGGTTGGGGCAATTGCTTTGGTTCTGTTAATGCTAATTATTTTGCCGCAAATCTTGCAAGACAGAGCTGCTATGCAACACGAAGCCATTAAAATTACGATGCCTGATTCTAGTGACAATCAAATTACCGTTTTGCCTGAAACACCACCTGTTGATGTCCCACTTCCGCAAGCTGAAGTGCCAGCAAGTCCTAGTGTTGAGGCTGTTAATCCGTCTACTCAAACGCAAGCTCAATTACCTTCTGATGCGAGTCTTGAAAATTTAATTGCCATTAAAGAGGGTGAAGAAAAGCAGGCTAAGACTGATTCGCCAAAAACATCTCAACCCATTGATAACAATGAAAAAATTGAGAAAAAAACACTTAACTCTGCAGATAACCCGCAAAAGCTAGCCACAGACAAGCTGGAAAGCAAGGTAGAAAAGCCGGTAAGTGAAGAGTTTACGGTGCAAGTTGGTGTGTATTCCGATGCGGGTAATATAAAACGCTTACAAGGTGAATTAAAGCAAGCGGGCTATACAACGACGACAGAAAAAGTGGTGACTGATAAAGGTGAAAGTGTCCGTCTAAAAGCAGGCAAGTTTTCATCGCGTCAGGAAGCAGAAAAAGCACTGACCAAACTAAAATCATTTGGATTATCTGGCATCGTTATCCACGCAGATTAAAATAATGACAAGTTTTGATTATGTAGTCCTCACCATTATTGGCGTATCTGTCGTGTTAAGTATGATGCGCGGATTTGTTCGAGAGGTGATTGCTATACTTAGTTGGGTAGGGGCGTTTTACGTAGCAAAAAATTATAGCCTGCAAATATTG
>JABFSF010000085.1 GCA_013140755.1 Methylotenera sp.
AGAAACTCTCGACGATTATCGAACACCGTCTTAGGAGTAATTTCCGAAGGAAGTATGTCCGATTTCGTTTGGATAATCATGGCCGCTCTCAATAAAGTTGAATAATAAGTTAATGCTAGTAAAGTAAGGGTATTCGTAAAGTTTTGTGTATTGCCTAATTTTACGTAATACTGCTCAATAGTTAAAATTCGTAAAATCGTGTTGACATGCGATACCGCTAACTATATTATAATTCGTAAAGTTATGTGGATGAGTAAAACAAATGAAACCCTCTGATGCTTTAAATTTGAACCGTGAAGCTATTCGCCAAGTAGTTAAGTCACATCGCGCAGTAAATGCACGTGTATTTGGCTCAGTCCTTCATGGTGACGATACTGAAACCAGCGACCTAGACATTCTAATTGACCCTACGCAAGATACTACGCTTATGGACATAGGGGCAATCCGCTACAAGCTGCGTGTATTACTCGGCGTGCCAGTGGATGTGCTAACGCCCAAAGCCCTACCTGATTCATTCCGTAATAGCGTGTTGGCTGAGGCTATTCCTGTATGAGCCGTGACCAGCAAAGATTGCAGGATTACCTGGCACACATCATTGAAGCCACGCAGCGCATTCATCATTACACCGAAGACATTGATGAAGTTGGCTTCTTAGATAATGAGTTGGTGCAGGATGCAGTCATTCGCAATATAGAGGTTATTGGTGAAGCCAGTAATAACATCGACAAATGCTATCAAGACTTCGCTAAATTGCACCCAGAGTTACCGTTGGTATTCGCTTACGAAATGCGTAATGCGGTTGCTCATGGATATTTCAAAGTGGACTTGGAAATCGTCTGGAAAACAATCAAGAACGATTTGCCTGAACTAGAACAACAAACAAAAGATATTCTACAAAAACTTGCTGATCAGTCTAGCACTGCGTTTAAATCGTAATGCATCGCAACGTATTGAACCTGACTGCCTATACGGTGCTTGGCAGTAATGAGTCCGAGCACGACTATCACATCAAGACTGAGACCGCTGTACCTAGAATGGTATGTTCTAATTGCCGTAGTCGTGAAGTTGTTGGTTATGGTCGTGTAGAAGTGCTGGTGCATGATCTACCAATGCACGGCAAGCGCGTGGGTATCTACATCGATGCACGGCGCTTCAAATGTAAATCCTGCGGTAAAACCTTCATGGAACACTTACCCGAGGTGAATGCCAATCGCTGGATGACTGAGCGCTTGGTTAAATGGATTGGTAAACGCTCGATGACGAATACTTTCACTGGCATTGCTGAAGAAATTGGCGTTACTGAAGGCACGATCCGCAATGTATTCAGCGATTACGTGAACGAACTGGAGCGTACTGTACGCTTTGAAACGCCAAAGTGGATGGGTATTGATGAAATCCACATCATCCAAAAGCCGCGTGCCGTGATTTCTAATCTGTATAACAACACGGCGGTTAACCTATTGCCGAACCGAAACAAGAAAACCATTGCTACCTACCTGTCTAATCTAAAGGATCGAGACAGCGTGCAATATGTGGCAATGGATATGTGGCGGCCTTATCGTGAAGCTGTTAATGAAGTCATACCAGACGCTAAGATCGTGGTGGACAAGTTCCACGTCGTGCGCATGGCGAATGTTGCCATGGAGAGCGTTAGAAAGTCATTACGTGCGGACTTGTCGCCTAAACAACGCCGTGGCTTGATGCATGACCGTTTTGTATTGCTACGCCGCCAAAGTCAACTAACTGACCAGGAGAGCTTTAATCTGGACGGCTGGACTAAAAATTACCCTCTTCTCGGTGAAGCGTACAGACTCAAAGAAGAATTCTTTAACATCTATCAAGCGTCATCAAAACAACAGGCGCAGATGCTCTATGAGCAGTGGTTAAAGAGCATTCCTGCTGAATTGCGTGGGCATTATGAGCCAATTATTACAGCATGGTCGAACTGGCAGCCGTTTATTCTGGAATACTTCAATCATCCTATTACCAATGCGTACACGGAATCATTAAATAGTCTCATCAGGGTATTAAATCGTCTTGGCAGAGGTTATTCATTTGAAGCACTGCGTGCCAAGATATTATTCTCACGAGGTTCTCATAAAATTGTGCAGAATCGACCTAAGTTTGAACGCCAATTAGATGATTATGACCGTAGTTCGATGGCAATGTTTTCACTATCTACTTCATTTCAAGTTAAAGAAGAAGCTAAAAACTATGGTGTGGATATTGATAAATTAGTCGCAATGATTGAGCGTGGTGAAATTTAGACATTGATTTTCGATTTCAATCCCCAACCCTTTCAAGTTTATCTAGACATCGTATCTGCTGGACCATCTTTATAAATGCTTTTTTTCTGAACATAAATTGCACATCCCCATACCTGATCAATGCTAGTTTTTGTTAAATCTCCATGGCCACAGACACAAGAACTTACAGCTACAAATCTAACTTTTCCTATCGCAACTTCGCGAGCCATTTCTCTGTCAGCATAACTCTTGGCTTTACTGCAAGTTGCTTCACGAGAATTGACTGCCCCAGCAAAAGCCTGGGAATAGAGAGTCCAGCTTGGATTGTTCTGATACGGATTAGCATCCGAAGCTTTTTCAGGTTTTTTTGAATTATTACTATTGCTTGACGAGCTAGAACTACTTGAAGAATCACTTGAAGATTCCCTCACAGAAGATTCATACGCTTGCTTAACCTCTGCTTCACGTAAGACTTCATTGGTGGCATTTTTTGTAGCTACATATCCCTCAGCAGCCACGCCAACTACCTTTATTACAGACATAAGCGTATCAGCACTCAGCAAGCTGTCCATCGCTGCTTTTCGTCTTTCAATAGTATCAACCGCTTGCTGAGCTTCTTCTAAATTAGCCTTAGCTCTATCCGCCAAATCCTTAATGTCTTTATCAACAACATCCTGCTGCACTTTTGTGATGTTTTTGTCTTTATCCCATTGGGTGCTGTCAACCTGATCTATTCTTTTTTTTGCACCTTGGGCAATTAAAAACTCTTCCAAGGCAACGTACGTTTTCCCTAACGAAGAAGTTGATTGGAAATAATAATCTAATGGTGCAGATGTCGGAGCTAAAGGGTTGCATGCTGAGTTAATATCAGCTCCTCTATCGATTAGCTCTTTTATGTCTTCTAGCGTTTGCCACTCAATCGCCCCTCTAATCACGCCACATAAAGGTGTCATCTGATAGCTATTGCCAAAGGAAACTGGGGCATTTACCCCCAGCTTACCAACACGAATTTCATTCATTAAATCGGATGTAATGTAATGAGGTGATAATGCCAAATCCATAGCTGTACCAGCACTTGAAGATGTTATGCCTAACACTTGAATACAAAAAAATAATGCCGAAATTTTAATAATGTTTCTGAATTTCAAATTTAGTTTGATTAACATAGTAGAACTACTTGTTAGCTGGCAATGGTTTTCTTGTATATTGAAAGTTATCTAACCTATTATCCAATACAGGATTATTTGGAGCTTTATTGTTATTTTCAATATCCGTTTTCGTTGAAGTTGCTGTTAGTTTTTTGTTGTCAAGATTAAAATATGCATCACATACTGTTTGTATTCGTTGATCACCTCTAGACATTGGTTCTGTACTTTTATGCTTCTCGACATCATCTCGCCATGCCGCAAAGCATAGCTGACCCAAGTCGTTAGTTTGCGTTATTGATAGCGCAATCTCCTTTACAGCGTCAGCGACTGTTTGAATGTGCGCATCACTGCGCTGAGTAGGAACGCCTACATTGCTAATTATTGATGTGGCAGAACCTCTTGCTAATAACCCTCGTGCGCTTTCAATCCCTTTATTAATTGCCTCTTTGTAATCTTGTAATAACTTAATTTTTTCATCAATCGCTTTCATTTCATCTTCTTTCAGACCAGTTTTCTTCTTTTCAAAATCGGCAATGGCTTTATCTACCTCTGCCAGTTCCATTCGCATTTCTGAAATTGAATGTGCAACTTCAGCAGAACCTACTGTGTTAATTGTTGCTGAAGGTGACCGAATTACCCCAGTAAGCTGCTCTATTGCCATTAGAGCAACCATCATTTTCTGGTGTCTACGTGCCTGAAAATCGTACTGAGTTTGGCTTAAAGCCCCATTCATATAAGCTTCACAATCTCGATAACGGGAGTCTCTGAGTAACTGAATAGTTTGTGTGCGTAGGCCAGTAAATGAAGCGCTTTCTTGAAAAGCATGTGACAACTCTGCTGAACCTTTGCCTGAAATATCAGCTTTACCCGCCAATTCGGCAGCATAAGCGGACAAAGCATCAGGACTAGGTTCAGCACAAACGATAGTGCCAGAGGGCGATTTTGCATCCTTTGATACAAAAATCCCTCGCTGCTTAATATCCGTTAGTGCGCCAACACCTTCACTGACCTTCAACTCACGATGAACACTGTTGAGGTTAGCGCAGCCAGAAAAAATAACCAACAGGGTTGCTATGATAGATGTATTAAATAGCTTCATTTATTATCCCCTTAATAGGTAAATCTTCGATGTTTAAATTTTTAGTTTGCAATCAAGAGTTAATTTCCAGACCAATCGGGATTGCTAACGCAGATGCAAGCAGTAGCTCCTTGCGCTACTGATGCATTACATCCATTTGGCATATCAAACTCTTGAGGATCTATCACTCTACCAGTTCTTAAAACTTCTTTTATAGCTTGAATACATGCCATATTTTGAACTCTACAAGTATGACTGCAGCTTTGGTTATCTTGAATATTCAAAATTTCAACCGTCCCTGTGGCTGCATTGCTAATACTGGGTAAAAATAGAGCTGAACCCACTAATAAGCTCGCGATTAGGTGTGAGATGTTAAATTTCATTTTAATGACCTCCATAATGACAACATTAAAGAACTACCAATAATTCAGTTAGCTGGCTTCCAAACAATTTCATTATTTTCTACGGTATCAAATCGATAAATTTTGCGTGTTTTATCCCAAGCCTTTGTAGCCTGCTCTTGCGTATCAAATAGTTGGCAGATTGTATCCATGCCTTCTCTTTCTCCAAGATGATAACGTGCGTCTAAAAATGCTCTAAATTCTTCAGCTAATGCATTAGTTTGATTGACACTTGGTGTCTGCACTAGGCTAAATACACTTGATGTCCAATGCTTTCTATTTTCTACAGAGGTATACCAACAATATGAATACACTATTGGGCCCGTGGATGTTGCAGTTGTTGCTCGAGCTTGGGTTGTAATTGGTGTGACGGGGGCTTTGTTACTTAACTCTGCCAGACTATTAGTGTTGTAACTCGCGACATTGTCTCCTGACACAACCTCTACCATAAAGGTTTTTCGTGAGTTGTTACGCAAAATCTGAATTTCGGTTTTATAGCCTAACCTCATATTTGTGATTATGTCTTGTGCTTGTTTTTGTGTAGAGACAGGTTGGCCTGAAACCTCAAGAATCACGTCATTTGCTTGAATTCCTGCTTTTTCTGCGGGAAAGTCCTTGACGACTTTAACCACGGCTACTCCAGATGTTGTTGTCATTCCCATGGCTTGAGCGATTGCTGGAGTTAAGTCAACCATAAAAATGCCGATAATCTTTCTTGATGACGTATTGCTGTTTGGATTAGTTACAGGTGTTTCATTTGCGTTTTGCTTGGGAGCAGCAGTTGCATTTGTTTGCTGAACCGCACCTGCCGAACAATTCTTTTCTGTCCTGATTTGATTCATGGCATCAATATTCCATTGCCACGATCTTTTGTCAGTAGCTTTTAAACGTTCTTTTTCGAAGCTTTCTACATTCCGATTTAGCATATCGCAACCCCAGCCACGGTAAGTGGCT